>NZ_SCOC01000042.1:0-38481 GCF_005502615.1 Gordonia sp. ALPHA1B1
ACGCCCGGCCCCATTCCGAACCCGGAAGCTAAGCCCTCCAGCGCCAATGGTACTGCACCCTAATCAGTGTGGGAGAGTAGGACACCGCCGAACACAATTTCAGAAAGGCCCCGCAACCCTCGTGGTTGCGGGGCCTTTCTCATTGGTGATCAGCTCAGGTGGTGGACGTCCGCCAAGCCGTATACGGGCGTGGGGATTCCTTCATATCGCGCCTTCAGCTGTAGCGCGAGATACAGCGAATAGTGTCGCGATTGGTGCAGATTTCCGCCGTGGAACCACAGGCCCGGTTGCTGGGTGGGCTTCCACATGTTCCGCTGCTCGCCCTCCCAGGGGCCCGGGTCCTTGGTCGTCTCGGAACCGAGTCCCCACACCTTGCCGACACGGTCGGCGACCTCCTGGCCCATGAGGTCGGCGGCCCAGCCGTTCATCGATCCGTACCCTGTGGCGTAGACGACCACGTCGGCGTCGATCTCGGTCCCGTCGGCGAGCACCACCGAATTCTCGGTGAGGTGGTCCAGTTGACCGTGGACCAGCTTGATCGTTCCGTCGGCGATGAGTTCGCTCGCGCCCACGTCGATGTAGTAGCCGGACCCGCGGCGTAGGTACTTCATGAAGAGTCCGGAGTCGTCATCCCCGAAGTCGAGCTGAAAGCCGGCCGCCTCGAGGCGTTCGTAGAAGTCCTTGTCCTGTTGGCGGATCTGCTCATACACGGGTATCTGGAACTGGTGCATGATCCGGTAGGGCAATGAGGCGAAGGTGAGATCCGCCTTCTTGGTCGTCATTCCGGAGGCGACCGCCTCCTCGCTGTACAGGGAACCGAGGGCGATCGACCGCAGCGAGTCGGATTTCACGATGTGGGTCGAGGAGCGCTGCACCATCGTGGCGTCGACGCCGTTGTCCACCAGCGCCTTGCAGATGTCGTGCGCGGAGTTGTTGGAGCCGATGACGACGACCTTCTTGCCGAGGTAGCCGTCCGGTCCGGGGTGTGCGCTCGAGTGGTGTTGCTCGCCGGCGAACACATCCTGCCCGGGGACCGAAGGGACGGCAGGTTTGCCGGACATCCCGGTCGCAAGGACCAGCTGCGTCGGATGAAGTGTGAGGCGCTCACCGTCCCGGTCGACCTCAACCGTCCACCGTGACTCGGCCTCGTCGTACTCGGCGGACAGACACGTCGTCTTGCTCCAGTACGGAACCTCCATGACCTTGGTGTAGAACTCGAGCCAGTCGCCGATCTTGTCCTTGGGTGCGAAGACCGGCCAGTTGTCGGGGAACGGTAGGTACGGGAGATGGTCGTACCAGACCGGGTCGTGCAGGCACAGCGACTTGTAGCGTTTGCGCCACTGGTCCCCGGGACGGTCATGGCGATCGACGACGACCGACGGCACGCCGAGCTGGCGGAGTCGTGCGCCGAGCGCGATACCGCCCTGCCCGCCGCCGATCACGAGCACGTACGGTTGCGCCGACCGTCCGAGCGACAGTTCCTCGTCGGCCTTCCTCTCCGCCCAGGAACGGGTGTCGGGGTCGGAACCGTGCACCGCCCCGAGCGGTCGATTCGGGCCGGCCGACTCCTCGTGTCCCTTGAGTTCCTGCATCGTCGTCAGCAGCGTCCAGGCCTTGTCCTCCCCGGCGTCGCGCCCGCCACCGTCGGTGCCGTCGTCGTCGCGACGGATGCGCAGGTGTCCCTCACACCGTCCGACGGCGGTCTCGAACGCGATGAACGCCGAGACGACACCGTCCCCGTCGTCGGTGGCCGGTTCAGTGGTGGTGAAGTTCGACGGCCGGGTGTCGGCGAGACGCGCGGTCAGCATGTCGGCGATCTGCTCGTGGCCCTCCACCGTCTTGATGTTCCAGGTGAATGCGGTCAGGTCGCGCCAGTAGCTGTCGGTCAGAAAAGCGTTCGTGGCGCGGGCGATGTCGTGTGCGGCGAGTGCGGATTCGAACTCGCGCAGCCAGGCGTCGATTCGCTCCTGCGGGGTGCGGTCGAGATGGACCAGCGGTTCCAATGTCTGAGTCATGATGCCTCCTCGAAATGTGCCCCGCGAACGTGATGTGGAACACAGCGGGTTGTGGACAGCAGACGCCCCGGCGCCGGGTGGCGGCAAGGGTTGCAGGGGGTTGCGAGGGGCGGGGTACGTTGTCGTCGTCTGTGACGTGACGCACAATCGAAGAGATGAACGCTTACGAGTCGGCCTCCGAGCTGGAGCCCGCGGTCCACGCCGGCGACGATCCGCGCGAGTTCGCGTCCGTTCTCAGCGCGGTTCACGACGCGGCGATGTCGGGCGGGCGCATGCCGGCGCGTCCGCGGAGCGTCATCGACGACTCGTGGCAGCGACTCCGACGTGCCGGTCTCGACCCGGACGTGGACTGCGCCGGGGAACGGACGCTTCAGCTCGAGGAGCTCGAAGAACGCCGCCGACGCTCCGGCCTGGCGGAGGTCGTGGACGAGTTGGCACGTGGCCTCGACTCGCTGATCGCCGACGGCGACAACATCCTGGTCGTCTCGGATGCCGACGGGCACGTGCTGTGGCGGAGCGGATCGTCGAAGGTGCTCACGCGCGCGGACACTCTCGGATTCGTCGAGGGTGCCGACTGGGCCGAGGGCTCGGTGGGGACCAACGCGATCGGTACGGCACTGATGTCCGGTCGTTCGGTGCAGGTGTTCTCGGCCGAGCACTTCGTGCGCAGTCATCATTCGTGGACCTGTACCGGTGCACCGATCAAGGACCCGCGGACCGGTGAGATGTTGGGGGTGGTCGATGTGAGTGGTCCGGCCGCCACCATCCATCCGACCACCTTGGCGCTGGTGCATGCGGTCGCCCGGCTGGCCGAATCACAACTACGCGAGAGCCACCACCGACGACTCGATTCGTTGCGGGCGGTGGCCGCGCCGATCCTCGCCCGCATGCCCGGCCCGGCGTTGGCGGTCGACACCGACGGGTGGGTCGCCGCCGTGGACACCGTGTCTCCGCGATCGCGACTGATCCTGCCACCGCGGCTCGGCCCCGGCCGGATCTTCGTGAATGCGCTGGGGGAGTGCGACGTCGAGGCGTTGCCCGGTGGATGGTTGGTGCGCGTCGCGGAGACCTCGGACGCATCCACCACACGGGTGATCGTGCGGGTACCGCCGGACGCGTCGGGTCTCCGAAATGTCGAGGTCACCGTCGAAGGCGCGAGCGGTGCCTGGACCCATCGCTGTTCGCCCCGGCATGGCGAGATCCTCACCCTCCTGGCGCGACGGCCCGCCGGCGTCACCGCGGCCCAGATGTCGATGCATCTGTTCGGCGTCGACGACCGGACGGTCACCGTGCGGGCCGAGATGTCCCGGCTGCGCAAGTACTTCGGTGGTCTGCTCGTGGCGGGCCCGTACCGGTTCGTCGATGGGGTCGACGTCGAGGTGATCGCCCCTGAGATCACCACCGTGCGCGACTGATCTACACGGGCTCAGTCGTACTCGGCGACCACGAGCCCACGGTCGAAGGCGTATACGATCGCCGCCGCCCGGTCGCGGAGATCGAGCTTCGTGAAGATGTGGTTGATGTGGCTCTTCACGGTCACCTGCGAGATGCCGAGGGCCGCACCGATTTCCGCGTTCGTACGGCCGCGGGCGATCAGGCGGAGGACATCGGTCTCGCGGTCGGTGAATCCGGGCACGGTGCTCACCTGCTCACGCCCCGACCGTCGGAAACCGTGGAGAACGCGTTCGGTCACCGCCGGGTCGAGGAACGCACCGTCACGGACCACCGCGCGGACCGCCCAGATCAGCGCCTCGGCCGGCGAGTCCTTGAGTATGAACCCGGCCGCTCCGGCGCGCAGCGCACGGGACAACAGGGCGTCGTCGTCGAAGGTGGTCAGGATCAGCACCGGCGGCGGCTCCCGCAGGGTGCGGACCATCGTGGTGGCGGTGATGCCGTCGACGTCGCGCATCCGCAGATCCATCAGGACGATGTCGGGCCGGTTTTCGGCGATCCCCGCGAGGACTCCGGAGCCGTCCGCGCACTCACCCACGATGTCGAAGCCGTCGCGCAGGCGCAGGATGCGACGCAGGCCCGTACGGATGAGCTCCTGGTCGTCGACGAGGAGAACCCGGATCGGGTCGGTCGCGGGATCGGCGGGTGCGGTCGTCGTCATGCGGGCACCCCCGCGGTGATCGGTCGCGACGGCAGCGTCGCGTGTACCGACCAGGAGCCTGCGCGATGTGATGTGTGGAGCGTGCCGCCGAGCAGTGCCGCGCGCTGGGTCATTCCCTCGATACCGGTGCCGTCGCATTCTCTAGGCCGATCCTCGGTCGCCGGGTTCTCGACCGTGAGAGCCACCGCATCGGCCACCGACACCGAGACCGAGGCCTGCTTGGCCACCGAGTGTTTGACGACGTTGGCCAGGGACTCCTGGGTGATCCGATACAGCGCCGCACCGACCGGACGTGGCAGCTCGGTGAGGTCGCCGACGAGGCTGAAGTCGATGTCGACGCCGGCCTTGCGGTAGTCCTCGACGAGCCGGACGAGGTCTCCGGCGCCCGGTGACGGGGCCGTCGATCCCGTCGGCTCGGTCGTCCCCAGTACGTGGACGATGGTGCGGATCTCGGTCATCGCCTGTCGGCCTTGGCGTTCGGCGTCGGAGAGTGCCTCCAGTGCCTCCTCGATGTCACGGTCCTGTTCGAGCACGCGACGGGCGCCGGTGACGTTGAGCATGGTGATCGACAGGGAATGCGCGATGACATCGTGGATCTCGCGGGCGATCCGCTGTCGTTCGTCGCTCGCGGCGCGGTCGGCACGCTCGGCGAGCACCCGGGCCCGATTGTCGGCCAGACGCTTCTGGATCAGCATCATGTAGCCGATCAGCCAACCGCACGCGACGCCGAGCGCGTAGATGGCCGGTGATTCGAGACCGCCGACTGCGCCGAACCACACGATGACGGCGAAGCAGGCCGCCGTCACGATCAGTCCGCCGAGAAGGGGATACATCGCGGCGGCGATCGCCGCCACCAGGACGAGTTGGAGTGGGGCGGCGTCGGTGGGCGTCTGGACCATGAGGAAGCAGACCGTACTGGTAATCACCGCAGAGCACGGGTACGAGGTCGGCGGCAGGGTCAGGTCGAGCGCCAGCGAGAGCACGGCGAGGACCAGAGCCGCGATCACCCACCCGATCTGATCGAACGGGAAACGTTGGGCCGTCGACACCAGTGTGACCACGACGCTCGACGACAGGATCACCGCGGGGTACAGCGGCGGGTAGTCGCCGCCCGCCCGTTCGATCCGCCGGCGCAGCCCCGCGCCCATCTCCGCTGTGAAGCCCGTCACCGTTCCAGGATAGTTCCGCAGAACTGCCGAACGTCCGCCTCACGGTGGATTCCGCTGTCCACCCGGGGGTGGAGAACCGGTCAACCCGCGGGATGGCGACTCGGGACGATGGCCTCCATAGCGTTGTGAGCAGCCGATATCGCCGACCGAGGAGGACATCATGAGCACGCTGCGGACGCGACCCCGGCGCTGGGAGCGCCTCGAGACCCGACCAGGGCCGACAGATCCCGGCCTGGCCCCGCCGATCGACGCGCGCGGCGTACGGGTGGAGAGCCACGCGGGGTTCGGCCGTCCGGTCGTCGTCGGAGTCGACGGGAGTGACGCCTCGTTGCGTGCGGTGAAGGTCGCCGTTCGACTGCTCGGCGATTCCGGCGACCTGATCCTGATCTGCGCCACGCGGCGTCGTCGGAAAGAAGCGAGCACCACGCTGCACGACGCCCTCAAGGACGAGTCCTATCTGCTCTCCGGCCAGGCGGGAGTCGACGAGACCCTGCGGACCGCCGCCGAACTCGCGAGGTGGCACGGTGCACGGACGGTGTCGACCATGAGCGAGGTCGGCGACCCGACGACGGTCCTGCACCGGGCAGCCGGACGTGTGGAGGCCGGTGCCGTCGTCATCGGTACCGGTGGGACACGACCGGGCTGGACCGCCCGACGTCTCGCCGGACGACTCGACGCCGACGTCACCCTGATCGTCACCGACGGGTCGGTCCATCTGCGCCGACGGGCGGCGCGGGTCGACGATGTCCGCGACACCACCTGGGCCTTCCCCTGGCCGGCGCCCGCACCGCGACCCGCGTAGCAACGGCCGCGTGACACGATGTGCAGATGCACATCACCGACGAGTCGAGGCTGCGGGAGATCGTCGGCCATCCGATGGAGATCATCCGCGACAAGGCGCGGAACTGTCTCGCCGATGTCGACCGGGAATGGCTCGTGGAGTCGCCGATGGTGTTCCTGGCGACCGCCGACGAACTCGGACGGATCGACGTGTCGCCCAAGGGCGACCCGGCCGGCAAGGTCGTCCACGTCATCGACGACCGGCACATCGCGATACCCGAGCGGCCGGGCAACCGTCGTGTCGACGGTTACCTGAACATCCTGCGAAACCCCCGAGCGGGCTCGATCTTCGTCGTGCCCGGTCGCGGCGACACCCTCCGGATCAACGGCCCGGCGCGCATCGTCGGCGACGCCGACTACTTCGATGACCTGTCGATCAACGGAAAGCGGCCGATCCTCGCGGTGGAGATCACCGTCGAAGAGGTCTTCTTCCACTGTCCCAAAGCGTTCCTGCGGTCCGACCTGTGGAGACCGGACACCTGGCGGCCCGAGGCGCTGCCGTCGGTCGCGGAGATCACCCGGCGCGTGATGCCCGAAGCGGGCAACGAACGGTTCACCGAGGACAGCTTCCGTCCCTACCTCTACTGAGGGCGGCGAGCTACGCCGAGGTGTCGTCGAAAGCGCCGACGAGTGCATCAGCGATCTCGTCCGCGGGTTCGAGGGGAACAGTGTGATGACTGCCGCTGTGCAGCATCGTCACCCGCGCCGAGGGCAACAATGCCCGTACACGCCGTGAGACGACCCTCGGATCGTGCGCCCGGCTGTCGGGGGCGACTATCACGGTCACCGACCCGCCGTCTCCCAGTGCCGAGAGTGCTTCATCGGTGGGCCGTTTCGGAACCACGGTCGGCGCGGTGGGGAACCGGGCTCCGGCGCAGTACATGTCACGCCAGTCGGGGTTCAACGCGGCCCCACCGGTCTCCCATCGGAGGAAACGCCGGAGCCGCCCGGGGTTGGGAGACAACAAGACTGGCAGAGCCCGCAGGAGATAGGTCGTGCGCAGGCCGGTGAAGGACGAGGTGGGGTCGACGAGCGCGAGCCGGTCCACCCGGTCCTTGCCGGGACCGACCGCGTAGGCCAGCGCGACCATGGCACCGTAGGAGTGGCCGGCGAGGTCGACGCGTGCGGCGCCGAGCCCGTCGAGGACGGACGACAGCCAGTCGAGTAGGTCGCCTGCGGTGTCCGGGGGCCGGGTCACGTGGGAACGGCCGACGTCGTTGATGAGGTCGACTGCGTGTACCCGGCGTGTTCGTGCGAGGGAGCCGGCGACGTTCACCCAGGCCATCGAGGTCGCCCCGCCGCCTGGCAGCAAAATCACCGGTCTGGTCCCGGCCGGTCCGAAACTGTTGACTCGCGTGGTGCCGAACCGACTGCCGATGTCGAGTGGTGTGGCGGACGACCTCTGCACGAGGGCGTCGTAGTGGGCGAAGAACGTGGCGCCGTCGGGCGTGGCGGCAAAGGTGTCGATCGTCGGGCGGACCTTGGCGAACATCGGACTCCCTCCGGCAAATTACTCGATCATCGAGATACTAGACTGTCGAGTGGTGACGAGTACAGTAACCGTGTGAACAACGACGACCTCGTGCACCGGTTGCGATCGTTGACCTTGGAGCTCGATGTGTTCGGCTCCGCTTTCGCCGCCCGAAACGAATTGCACGCCACCGATCTCCGAGCCCTCGTCGCGCTGTTGGACCGGCAGCGGTCAGGCGACGTCGCGTCGCCGGGTTGGCTGGCCGGTCATCTCGGCCTCAACAGCGCATCGACGACGGCCCTGATAGATCGCCTGGAGACGAAGGGCCTGGTTTCGCGCTTGCGGGACGGCACCGACCGTCGGAAGGTGGCGCTGCACGTCACCGACGCGGCTCAGCAGATGGGGTGGTCGTTCTTCGGACCGCTCATCGAGCAGGTCATCGCCGTGGCCGACGGATTCTCCGACGATGAACTTGCCGCCATCCGCACCTTCCTCGATCGGGTCACGACTGCGGTGGCCGACGCTCGCAGCCGCTGACCGAGACCGGGCATCTCATTTTCGTGGTGACGGTCACACCGATACCCTCGAAGGGCGATGCGGCACCGACGACACCGGTGCCCTCACCGACGACGGCGAAGGGATGGCCATGGGCCGGTACATCGAAGCGTTCACACGGGCAGCTGACGATCGCGAGGGATTCTGGCTCGACGCAGCCGCCGCGGTGGACTGGGTGAAGCCGCCCACGTCGGCGCTCGACGACTCCGCCGCCCCGTTCTATCGCTGGTTCCCGGATGCCACCCTCAACACGTGCGCCAATGCCCTTGATCGCCACGTGTCGGCGGGACACGGCGACCGGACCGCGCTGATCTGGGACTCGGCGATGGTGGGCGAGGTCCGTCGGTACTCCTACGCCGAACTGCTCGACGAGGTCTCCCGATTCGCCGGTGTCCTCACCGAGCAGGGGATCGGTTACGGCGATCGCGTGGTGATCTACATGCCGATGATCCCTGAGGCGGCCGTCGCGATGCTGGCGTGCGCGCGGATCGGCGCGGTGCACTCGGTGGTCTTCGGCGGTTTCGCCGCTCGTGAGCTCGCGACCCGTATCGACGACGCCGAGCCCGTCGCCGTCCTCACCGCCTCGGGCGGTCTGGAACCGGGCCGGGTCGTCGAGTATCTGCCGATGGTGGCCAAGGCCATCGAGTTGTCGGCGACGCCCCCGCGCGTCGTCATCGTCAAGGACCGTCCCGAGATCGACGGTGCTGCAGCGGATCACGAGGGTTGGCTCGACTGGGACGACGTGCTCGCCGGTGCCGATCCGGTCGAGCCGGTCGCGGTCGAGGCCACCGATCCGCTGTACATCCTCTACACCTCGGGGACCACCGGGAAGCCCAAGGGCGTCGTCCGCGACAACGGCGGACATGCGGTGGCCCTGACCTGGTCGATGGCGAACATCTACGACATCGCCGCCGGCGACGTGTGGTGGACCGCCTCGGATGTGGGGTGGGTCGTCGGACACTCCTACATCGTGTACGGGCCCCTCCTCGTCGGAGCGACATCGGTGATGTACGAGGGCAAGCCGGTCGGCACCCCGGACGCGGGCGCGTTCTGGCGTGTCATCGGCCAGCACGGGGTGAAGGCGTTGTTCACCGCACCCACCGCGATCCGCGCCATCCGCAAGGCGGACCCGGAAGCCACCGAACTGAGCAAGTACGACGTGTCCTCGCTCGAGACGTTGTTCGCGGCGGGCGAGCGGCTCGACCCGGACACGTTCACGTGGGCCTCGGAGGTGCTCGGTGTCCCGGTCGTGGACCACTGGTGGCAGACCGAGACCGGTTGGGCGATCGCGGCGAATCTCCGTGGGCTGGAGCCGATGCCGATCAAGGCGGGCTCGCCGACGGTCGCCGTTCCCGGCTACCGCGTGGGCGTCGTCGACGCCGAGGGCAATTCGCTGGGCCCGGGCGAGGAGGGCAACATCGTCATCGGTCTGCCGCTGCCGCCCGGAACCCTCGCCGGGTTGTGGCGCGACGAGGAGCGGTACCGCAAGTCGTATCTGTCGGCGTTCGACGGCTTCTACCTGACCGGCGACTCCGGTTACGTCGATGCCGACGGTTACGTGTTCGTTCTCGGCCGGTCCGATGACGTGATCAACGTTGCCGGACACCGGCTCTCGACGGGCAGTATCGAGGCGGTGGTGGCGTCGCACCCGGCGGTGGCCGAGTGCGCGGTCATCGGCATCCACGACGAACTGAAGGGCCAGCGTCCCAGCGGGTACGTGGTGCTCAAGTCCGGCGTCGACATCGACGCCGAGACACTGCGCACCGAACTCGTGGCCATGGTGCGCGACGAGATCGGGGCCGTCGCGACGTTCCGCGACGTGACGGTGGTGCCGGCGCTGCCGAAGACACGGTCGGGCAAGATCCTCCGGAAGACCATGCGGCAGATCGCCGACCACGAGGAGTACACCGTGCCCTCCACCATCGAGGACCCCGATGTCCTGACCGCGCTGGCCGCACAACTCGAGGGCTGAGTCGATGCTCGATGGTGTGCTTCGCACCGCGATCCGGCTGGTGCCGTTCGTCGGGCTGGTCGGCACGATCATCACCACGATCGTCGACGCGTCGACCCCGGGTGGTGACCTGGGCCGGGATCTGCTCGAGAACTCCGTGTTGTGGATGATCGGTGTCCAGGGATGGATGACCGGGTGCGGCCACATGTTCTTCGGCGAGCCGATCGCCGAGTCGATCGGGTGGCCCCCGAAGACGCCGTGGCAATGGGAGGTCGGGCTCGCCAGCCTGGCGACGGGTGTCTTGGGCGTGATCGCATCGGGTTTCGGTGACGAGTTCACTCTCGCCACCATCATCGCGTTCTCCGTGTTCTATCTCGGTGCGGCCGTCGGACATGTACGGGAGATGGTGACCCGCCGGAACTTCAAGGCGGGCAATGCCGGACCGATCTTCTTCTTCGACGTGCTGGTGCCGGTCTACCTGATCGTGTTGTACACGGTCGTCGCCTAGCGCAGACTTGGTCGCGTGCAGATGGACAAGCACGACGAGCTCCCCGTCGATCCCGACGAACGCCCGCTGCACTTACGCGTGCACGCCCTCGCGTGGGTGTTCGCGGGAGGGCTGATCGGTACGGGCGTTCGGTACTGGGCGGAGAAGACGTTTCCGGTCGCCGACGGGCATTGGCCGTGGGCGACCTTCGCGGTCAACGTCATCGGCGCTTTCGTTCTCGGTGCGTTGCTGGAGCTTCTTGCGCGGCTGGGGCATGACGAGGGCTGGCGTCAGCGGGTTCGGCTGTTCGGCGGCACCGGCATCTGCGGGGCGCTGACCACCTACAGCACGTTCGCGCTGGAGATCTCGGAGCTGACGCGCGCCTCGGCGGTGGCGACGGCACTTGCGTACGCGGTGGTCAGCGTCGTGCTGGGTCTGCTCGCGGCAGGCGGCGGGATCGCACTCGCCTCGAAATTCACGACCCGATGGGCGGCGCGGTGATCGCACTGGCCGTCATGGCGGCCGGCGCGCTGGGTGCGGTGACGCGGTTCGTCGTCGACGGTGCCGTCAAGTGGAGATGGCCGACGGTCACGCCGTGGGGAACCTTCGTGATCAACGTCACCGGTTCGGCACTGCTCGGGGTCCTCGCCGGCCTGGTGCTCTTCCACGGTGCGCCACATGAGCTGCAGGCCATCCTCGGGACCGGATTCTGTGGCGGCTACACGACTTTCAGCACTGCCAGCTTCGAGGTGGTCCGCCTGGCGGAGAACAGGCAGCGGCTGGTCGCCGGCGGGTACGCCGTCATCACGCTGCTCGCCTCGGTGGCGGCATGCGCCGCGGGCATGGCCGCGGCCTGGACGGTGTGAGAGAGACCCGCCCAGAACGCGATTCGGCCCCGCCGCCTCGACGAGGGAGCGGGGCCGAATACTGTGGGTCAGCGGCTCACTTGAGCTCGGCGCTGCTCTTGTTGAGCACGCGCCGGGCGATGATGAGGTTCTGGATCTGCTGGGTGCCCTCGAAGATGTCCAGGATCTTCGAGTCGCGCGCCCACTTCTCCACGAGCAGCCGCTCCGAGTAACCGAGCGTGCCGGTCAGTTCGACCACCTTGTTGGTGATGTCGGTGACGGTGCGGCCGGCCTTGGCCTTCGACATCGACGCCTCGGTGGAGTTGGGCTGCTTGTTGTCGGCCATCCAGGTTGCGCGCATCGTGTGCAGGTAGGCGGCCTCGAAGTCGGCCTCCATGCGAAGGAACTCGGCGGCAGCGGCATGCTGGTCGGCGGCGGGACGGTCGTAGTCGACCTCGATGCCGGCCTCGTCGAGCACGCGGCGCAGTTCCTCGAGCGCGGCCCGCGCGACTCCGACAGCCATTCCCGCGACGAGGGGACGGGTGTTGTCGAAGGTCTGCATGACCCCGCCGAATCCCTTCTTGGTGTCCACCTCCGGGGAGCCGAGCAGGTTCTCCTTGGGGATCCGGCAGTTCTCGAAGCGGATGACCGCGGTGTCGGAGACGCGGATGCCCAGCTTGTGTTCCAGGCGAACGACTTCGACGCCCGGATGCTCGCGCGGGACCACGAAGCTCTTGATGGCGGCGCGGCCGAGGCTCTTGTCGACGGTCGCCCACACGACGATGTGGGTGGCACGCGAGCCGGCGGTTACGAAGATCTTCTCGCCGTTGATGACGTACTCGTCGCCGTCGAGGGTCGCGGTGGTGCTCACGGCAGCGGAGTCGGAGCCGAAGCTCGGTTCGGTGATGGCCATCGCGGCCCACACCTTGCCGAACCGTTCGAGCTGCTGGTCGGTGGCCACCGCGGCGATGGCCGAGTTCCCCAACCCCTGGTAGGGGATGCTCAGCATGAGACCGAGGTCGCCCCAGCATGTTTCGATCACATTGAGGGCCGACTGCATGTTGCCGCCGTTGACCACCGCACCCTCTTCGCGCGGCTTGGCCTTCTTCTGCTGGCTACGTCCGCCGTCGGCGCCCGCGCCGGCCTGGCCGGTCTCGGCGAGTCCGTCGTACAGGCTGGCCAGGGTGTCGAGCTCGACCGGGTAATCATGCTCGCGCAGATCGTATTTGCGCGAAATGGGCCGGAAGATCTCCGCCGCCGCCTGGTGTGCCTGGTCGATGGTGACGTGCAGCTTCTTCGGGAGTTCGAGATTGATGCTCATGTCAGTTTCCTTCGGTCACAGGCGGTCTAGAGGACGACGATGCCTTCGCCGATGCCGGCGCCGCGGAGGTCGCGGTACCAGCGCTCGACCGGGTGCTCCTTGGTGAAGCCGTGGCCGCCGAGGAGCTGGACGCCGTCGAGGCCGATCTGCAGGCCCTTGTCGATGGTGAGTTTGCGGGCGAGGGCGGCTTCGCGGGCGAAGCTCAGGCCCTGCTCGGCGCGTGCGGCGCCGCGCAGCGTCACGAGGCGGATCGAGTCGACCTCGGTGGCGATGTTGGCGACCATGAACGCGACCGCCTGGCGGTTGGAGATCGGCTCGCCGAAGGCCTCACGCTCGTTGACGTAGGGGATCACGTACTCGAGGACGGCGCGTGCGGTGCCGGCGGCCAGCGCCGACCAGCCCAGGCGGGACAGGCGAACGACGTCGCGGTACGCCGACGTCGCGGCGTCGGCCTCGCCGCCGATGATGGCGGTCGCCGGTACGGCGACGTCCTGCAGCAGCAGACGACCCATGCCCGCGGCGCGCACACCCATGCCCGGGTCGGCCTCGACGATCAGGCCCTTGCTGTCGGATTCGACGATGAAGAGGGCCGGCTTGCCGTCGAGCTGGGCGCCGACGATGAACAGTTCCGACGAGCCGGCGGCCGGGACGAAGGACTTGACACCGTTGAGGCGGAACCCGCTCGGCACGCGAGTTGCCTTGGTGCTCAACGAGAAGGCATCGAACAGCGGCTTCGGCTCGGCGATCACGACAGCGGACTGCGGCACGTTCTCGCCCGCGAAGTCGGGCAGGTAGGTGCGCTGCTGGGTGTCGGTGCCGAAGTTGGTGAGGGTGGTGGCCACGCCGCTCGGTGCGAGCAGCGGCAGCGCGAGGCCCATGTCGCCGTAGGCCATCGCCTCGGCGACGAGCGCGTTGGTCACGACCCCGCGCTCGGAGGCGGCGCCCTCGAACTCCTCGGGGACGTTGATCATGGTGATGCCGAGCTCGGCGGACCGCTTGACCAGGTCTTCGGGGGCCGCTGCGGCGGCGTCGGCGTCGTGTGCGGCCGGACGCAGGAGCTCGGTGGCGAACTCCTTCACCGTCTCGGCGATCATCTGCTGTTCGTCGTCGGGGGTGAGGTTGAAGTAGTCCTTGGGCGTGCTGGTGAGACGCTTGGCCTGGCCGGAGCCGCCGCCCTGAGCGGCCTTGAACGCGCGGTTCGCCGCCCCGAGGGTCTGGAAACCGGTCTTGGTGCCCTGGTAGGCGATGCGGTTGATGGGTTCGCGGATCTTGTACTTCTCGGCGAACTCGGAACCCGTCACCGTGGTCAGGACGCGCATCGCGGTGCCGATGAAGTTGCGCGGGTGCGGGTTGCGGCCGACTGCGGAGGTGTCGCGTGGTTCGGTGTGGGTTGTCATGATCACCAGCCGTTTCTTTCCAGTCGCCCCGGTGGGGGTCTGTGCGTGGATCCACGTGTGGGTGGAGGGTCGATGCGACCTATCTTACTCGGTAGTAAGTCCGTACCTTACTTCGGAGTAAGAAGTTTGTCACGCACTTGCCCGACACCGCCTTTCCGCACACCCGCTACGCTGGCCGCATGACCCTCGATCACCGCCGCGAACAGGGCTTATCAGGCAGCGAGGTGGTGGGCGCGACGACCGTCGCGGTGGTCGGTGCCGCCGCGCTCGGCGCCGCGTGTGTGTTCAGTCCGAGTGGTGTGGAGAGCGGACCGCCGCTGTGTCCGTTCGCGTTGATGACCGGACTTCCGTGTCCCGGCTGCGGACTCACCCGGAGCTGGGTTGCCTTCATGCACGGCGACGTCGGGTCCGCGTTCACCTTCAATGCCTTCGGTCCGGTGGTGCTGGTGCTGACCGCGGTGACCGTCGTCGCGGCGACGGTCACCCTGGTGCGCCGTCGCGGGGCGCCGCTCGCCGGCTGGCGCGACTGCGTGCTCGGACCCGTCGGCGCCGTCCTGCTGGGGGTGTGGCTGACCTACGGTTTCGTGCGAATCCTCGACGCCGCGTTCGGGTGGGGGTTCTTCCCGGTCGTCGTGTGAACGGGCACAGTGGAGTCATGCAGATCACCCACTTCGGCCATTCCTGTCTGCTCGTCGAGATCGACGGGACCAAGGTGCTCTTCGATCCGGGGAATTTCTCGCACGGGTTCGACGGCATCGACGATCTCGACGCGATCCTGATCACCCACCAGCACCCTGACCACTGCGACGTCGCGAAGCTGCCCGAGCTCGTCGCCGCGAACCCCGACGCGATCCTCTACGCCGATCCCCAGACGACCAAGCAGCTCAACGACGACGACGTGGCCGGCGCGTGGACGGCCGCCCGCAGCGGCGACCAGATCGAGATCGGTTCGCTCACCGCGCGTTTCACCGGCGGCCGGCATGCCGTCATCCATCCCGAGATCCCGGTCATCGACAACGTCGCCTATGTCCTCGGGACCGCCGACCAGCCGGGCCAATTCATGCATCCGGGGGACTCGTTCTACATTCCGTTCGAGCATGTCGATGTTCTCGCGCTGCCGTCGGCCGCGCCGTGGATGAAACTCAGCGAATCGGTCGACTACCTCCGGGCGATGGCGCCGCGCGTCGCCGTCCCCATCCATCAGGCGGTCCTGTCCGACGCCGGCAGCGGCATCCACTACGGGCGACTCGCGGACATGAAGGACGACGCGACCGAGTTCACGGTGCTGGAGAAGGAGAGCGCCACGCAGGTGTGAGGGGCCGGGAGGTGGCTTCGACTCGGTTCGTCGCTGCGCTCCTCACCGGCTCAACCAGCGAGGGGGGCCTGCGAGCGGGCTCCCTCCGGTCCCTGAGGAGCGAGCTTGCGAGCGTCACGAAGGGTCGACGCGCAGCGCTCCCAGCACCTCGTCGTGCAGCAGTCCGTTGCTGGCGATCGCACTGCCGCCGGCGGGTCCGGGCGTGCCGTCGAGGGCGGTGAAGCGTCCGCCTGCCTCGCGTACCAGGATGTCGAGCGGCGCCAGGTCCCACAGCGAGACCTCGGGTTCGGCGGTCACGTCGACCGCACCCTCGGCGACGAGGCAGTAGTTGAAGAAGTCGCCGTAGCCGCGCACGCGCCACACCCGGTCGGTGAGGTCGATGAACTCTCCCCGGATGCCGCGATCGGCCCAGCCGGACAGGCTCGAGAACGCGAGGCTCGCCGACCCGAGGTCGGCCACTCCGGACACCGACAGGCGTCGGACATCCTCGTCGTCGAAACGCACGTGCGCACCGAGACCTGTTGCCGCCCACCAGCGTCGGCGAAGTGCCGGTGCCGAGACAACCCCGACCGTGGGCACGCCGTCGATGAGGAGTGCGATCAGCGTGGCCCATACCGGGACGCCGCGGACGAAGTTCTTGGTCCCGTCGATGGGATCGACGACCCACTGCCGCCCGGAGAGCACGGCGTCGCCGCCGAACTCCTCACCGAGCACGGTGTCGGCGGGGCGACGGGCCGAAAGGCGTTCGCGGATCAGGGTTTCGCACGCCAGATCGGCATCGGACACCGGTGTGAGATCCGGCTTGTCGTCCACCTTCAGGTCCACGGCGCCGAAGCGGTCCATGGTGAGCGCGTCGGCGGAGTCGGCGAGGGAGAGCGCGAGCTCGAGGTCATCGCTGAACGTCGTCGGACCGGGAGGGACAGACATGCCCGGTAGGGTAGCTGTCATGTTGCTGACCGTGACGTTCACCCTGTTGATCGCGGCTCTCGTGGTGGTGCTGGTGGTGCAGTGGCAGCGCGGCCGCAACCCGCAGCCGGTGTCGGCGGCCAAGGCCTCTCAGTTCGTGCAGGGCACGTTCACGGTCGTCGGGGTCTCCGACCGCGACGACGAGCCGACCAAGAGCGCGGCCGACAAGGACGGAAACCGGTTCTGCACCATCTCCGGGACGATCGTCGGTCCCGAGACCAGTCCGACCGAGGTGTACGGGACGCTCGTGCTGGGCGCGGGCGACCCCTGGCCCCAGGTCGGCGACGATCTGCCGGTCCTCTACAAACCGCAGAAGGCCGCGACGTCGTGGCGGTTCGGGGTGATGCCCGAAGCCGGTCCCGGCCCAGTCTGATCCTCCCGGGCGCTCGCGTGCCCGTCTGTCGGTACTCTGGATCACCGTGCATCCCGACGTGACCGCAGACCTCGAATCCCTCGACGCCACCTTGACCACCGTGGAGAAGGTGCTCGACCTCGAGGAGCTCCGTCGTCGCATCGACGAGCTGGAGATGCAGGCCTCGGATCCCGACCTGTGGAACGACCAGGACCACGCCCAGAAGGTGACCAGCGAGCTCTCGCACGCGCAGTCCGAGTTCCGGAAGGTCTCGGAGTTGCGGCAGCGCCTCGAGGATCTACCCGTGCTCTACGAGCTCGCCGAGGCCGAAGAGGGTGACGACAAGACGGCTGCGCTGGCCGACGCCGATGCCGAACGTGAGAGCCTGCGGACCGACATCGAGGCGATGGAGGTCAAGACAATGCTCGCCGGCGAGTACGACTCGCGCGACGCGGTCGTCAACATCCGCTCCGGTGCGGGCGGCGTCGACGCGGCGGACTGGGCGCAGATGCTGATGCGCATGTACATCCGCTGGGCCGAGCAGAAGGGCTACGGCGTCGAGGTCTACGACACCTCCTACGCCGAAGAAGCGGGCCTCAAGAGCGCGACGTTCGCGGTGAAGGCCCCGTACATGTACGGCACGCTGTCGGTCGAGCAGGGCACCCATCGGCTCGTGCGTATCAGCCCGTTCGACAACCAGAGCCGCCGTCAGACATCGTTCGCCGAGGTCGAGGTGCTGCCCGTGGTGGAGACCACCGACCACATCGACGTCGACGAGAACGACATCAAGGTGGACGTGTACCGCTCGTCGGGCCCCGGCGGGCAGTCGGTCAACACGACCGACTCCGCGGTCCGGCTGACCCACATCCCCACCGGCATCGTCGTGACCTGTCAGAACGAGAAGAGCCAGCTGCAGAACAAGGCGTCGGCCATGCGCGTGCTGCAGGCCAAGCTGCTCGACCGCAAGCGCCAGGAGGAGCGCGCCGAACTCGACGCACTCAAGGGTGACGGCGGTTCGAGCTGGGGCAACCAGATGCGCTCCTACGTGCTGCACCCGTATCAGATGGTGAAGGACCTGCGGACCGGCGTCGAGGACAACAATCCGACGTCGGTGCTCGACGGGGAGCTGGACAAGTTCATCGAGGCCGGGATCCGCTGGCGGATGGCGACCGCCGAAGCGTGATGCGCGATCCCGGAGTCCTGCTGCTCGCCGCGCCGCCGAGCCCGACCGAGGTCCTGATCGGTCGGGTCTATGTGTGGATGGCCACCAACGGCTTGGAGATCCTCATCTGGATCCTGGGCGCGGTGCTGCTCGCCCGATTGATCCGGTGGGGCGCCGACAAGTACGCCTCCCGGGTGGACTCGCGGTTCTCCACCAGCGACCTCATCGTCCAGACCGAGGACGCCAAACACCGTCGCGCGCTGGTCGACGTGGTGGCGTGGACGCTGATCGTGGTGATCGGGATCATCGTCATCGTGCACACCCTGTCGGTGTTCGGGATTCCGCTGAGCGGATTGACCGGTCCGACCGCGGTGATCGGTGCCGCCCTCGGCTTCGGTGCGCAGCGCATCGTGCAGGACATCCTCGCCGGGTTCTTCGTGGTCGCCGAGAAGCAGTACGGCTACGGCGACGTCGTCAACCTGACTGTCACGGGCAACGCGCCGGCCGAGGGAACGGTTGAGGACGTGACCCTGCGGGTGACCAAACTGCGCACCGCCGAGGGTGAGGTCATCACCGTCCCCAACGGCCAGATCGTCAAGGCCACCAACCTGTCCAAGGACTGGGCGCGCGCGGTCGTCGACGTCCCGGTCCCGTCCGAAGCCGACATCGGGCTCGTCAACGACACGCTCGACCGGGTGGGCCGGGAGTTCTACGCCCTGCCCCGGTGGCACGACCTACTTCTCGACGCACCGTCGTCCCTCGGTGTCATCAGCCTCGAGCTCGACGCCATCACGGTGCGCATGGTCACTCGTACGCTTCCGGGCAAGCAGTTCGAGGTCGGGCGCGCGCTGCGTGTCCACATCATCCGAGCGCTGGCGCGTGAAGGTATCAATGTGCCCGCCCGCGAGGTCCGGTCCGCGGGTGGGCCGCCGGCGACACACGCCGATCAGGGCAATCGGGACGGGGGAGACTGATGGCTGAGACACCGAATTCCCCGCGCCGGAACGAGCCGGCTGGGGACAGGCCTGACGAGAGCCTGCCCCACGACGAGCAGCCCGGCGAGGGTGGGCCTGGTAGAGACATCCCCGCCGACGACGCCCCGACACAGATCATCCCGACGCAGGGCATCCCCCCCGAGGCCCCACCGCCGCAGCAGTCGCCGGACGAGTCCGACGGCAAGCGAGGGCACGACTGGCAGCACATCGCCCGCACCCGGATGCGGACCAGCACCGCGATCTTGGTTACGGTCTTCCTCGCCTGTTGCGTGCTGTACGGATACACCTCGCAGCGCTACGGTGTGGTGTACTCACCGGCACGGCCCGCGCCGACGACATCGCAGACGGTCGAACCGACGTACGAGCCGCCACCGTCGACGTCGTCATCCACGACCACCACCTCGACGGAACCGTCGACGACCGACTCGACCAGTGGCGTCGAGGGTACGGACGGCTCGTCGACGGACGGGGCCCCGGCGCCCGCGCCCGGTACGAGCCGCGAGACCATCCCGGGTCTGCCCAACATCCCGCTCCCGAATTTCGGCGGACAGACGCCGACCACCACGGTTCCGACACGCTGAACCGGCGGGGAATTCGCTGGTCAGGCGGGTGGCTGAGCTGGGGCGTCGTGCCTGAACGCACTCTCAGGAGTCGTCGTTACACTGGCACATCGTGATCAAGCTGGAGAACGTCACGATGCAGTACAAGGCGTCCAGTCGACCCGCTCTGCGAGATCTGAGCTTCGAGGTCGACAAGGGGGAGTTCGCGTTCCTGATCGGTCCGTCGGGATCAGGTAAGTCGACGTTCTTCCGTCTGCTCCTCAAGGAGGACCGCCCGACGAGCGGCGAGGTGTACCTCGGGGAGTTCCACGTCAACCGACTGAAGGCGCGCAGCGTGCCGAAGCTGCGGCAGTCGATCGGGTGTGTGTTCCAGGACTTCCGTCTGCTCCAGAAGAAGACGGTGGCCGAGAACGTCGCGTTCGCGCTCGAGGTGATCGGTCGGCCTCGCTCCACCATCCAGCGGGTGGTGCCGGAGGTGCTCGAGTACGTCGGCCTGGAAGGCAAGCACGATCGCATGCCGAACGAGTTGTCGGGCGGCGAGATGCAGCGCGTGGCCATCGCCCGCGCCATCGTGAACCGTCCGCTGGTGCTCCTGGCCGACGAGCCCACCGGCAACCTCGATCCCGAGACCAGCGAGGAGATCGTCGACGTCCTCGACCGGGTCAACCGCCGCGGCACCACGGTGGTGATGGCCACCCACGACCGCCACATCGTCGACGCGATGCGACGACGGGTTCTCGAGTTCGACAGCGGCCAACTCGTCCGCAACGACCCGCAGGGCGTGTACGGAATCGGCTGACGCGCAGCCCGACCCGACACACTTCCCCGAGACCCAAGGACTGTCTGAGCAGACATGCGAGCGAATTTCATCATCAGCGAGGTTCTCCATGGACTCCGCCGCAACGCGACCATGACCATCGCGATGATCATCACCACCGCGATCACGCTGGGAATGTTCGGCGGTGGGCTCCTGGTGATCCAGATGGCGGACAAGAGTCAGCAGATCTTCCTCGACCGGGTGGAGATGGAGTTCTATCTCAATCCCGAGGTGACCGAACGCGATCCGCAGTGCGAGTCCGACCCATGCGCCCAACTTCGCCGCGGGCTCGAGAACGAACCCGGCGTCACCTCGGTGACCTACCTCGACAAGGACGAGGCCTTCAAACGCGCGAAGGAGATCTTCGCGAACAACCCCGATCTCGCCGAGAACATCGTCGAGGGCACGCTACCGGCCTCGCTGCGCGTGCGGGTGTCCGATCCCGGCCAGTTCGACGCGGTGCTCACCAAGTACGCGACGCGGAAAGACCTGGGGGTGGACGCCTTCAAGGACGACCGCAAGCTCGTGCAGCGGATCTTCAGCGTCCTCGACGGCGTCCGCAACGCGACCTTCGCCATCGCCTCGGTCCTGGCGATCGCCGCCATCCTGTTGATCATCAACACGGTTCAGGTCGCGGCGTTCACCAGACGGACCGAGGTGTCGATCATGCGCCTCGTCGGCGCGACCCGCTGGTACACACAGTTGCCGTTCCTACTCGAGGCGGTGGTGTCGGCCTTTGTCGGCTCGATGCTGGCCATCGGCGGTCTGCTGTTGGCCAAGAAGTTCTTCTTCGACAATGCGTTACGCGAGCTGTACGGGGTCAGCTTCTTCGCCCGGATCGAGCTGACCGACGTACTGTTCGTCGCACCGTGGCTGGTGCTCGGCGGAATTGTGTTGGCGGGTGCGACCGCGTATGTCACGCTTCGTGTCTATGTCCGGGAATGATCGGTCCGTCCGGGCGGTTCGGATTGTCGGCGATCAGCAACCGGTCGGTCACCAACAGGGCGATCGACCACACTACGAGGAGGTGAGTGTATGCCGCAGGAAAAAGGACGCAATGTGATCGCGTCCAACCGCAAGGCGCGGCACAACTACGCCATCCTCGACGTCTACGAGGCCGGCGTCGTCCTGGTCGGCACCGAGGTGAAAAGCCTGCGGGCGGGCAAGGCCTCGCTGGTCGACGCGTTCGCGACGATCGACGACGGCGAGGTGTGGCTTCATGCCCTGCACATCGCCGAGTACGGCAACGGCTCCTGGACCAACCACTCGGTCCGCCGCAAGCGCAAACTGCTGATGCACCGACGCGAGATCGACAACCTCGTCGGCAAGATCCGCGACGGCAACCTCACGCTGGTGCCGCTGTCGATGTATTTCAACGACGGCAAGGTGAAGGTCGAGCTCGCGCTGGCCCGTGGCAAGCAGGCGCACGACAAGCGCCAGGACATCGCCAAGCGGACCGCTCAACGCGAGGTCGAACGTGAGGTCGGCCGCCGCGTGAAGGGCATGGGCTGACTCAGGCGCCGGTGTCGGCCTGGCCCGGTTGCTCTGTCGGCGTTCCCGGCGGTGTGTTCGGTCCGTTCTGGTCGTCGGATTCGGAGCCGCTCTCACCCTCCTGGTTCTGTCGGCCCGGCAGGCCGCCCATCCCGGGGCCACGCATCTGCGGTTCACCCATCTGTGGTCCACCCATCTGGGGACCGCCGCCCATTCCGGGCCCGTTGCCGCCCTGCTGCCAGACGGCGGCCGGCGACGGCCGCTCGGGCGTCGTGTTGTCCCCGGTGATGTAGCCGGCGCCGAAGCCGAGTGCGCCCGCGACGATGGCCAGCCCGGCTGCACCGGCGATCAGGGCCGACCGGGCCGGTGCGGTCTTCGGGGCCACCGGGCTCGGTTCGCCGACCGGGCCGCGTGAATCGGGTGAGTTGCCCGCGCCGATGGACTCGTGGGAGTTCGCTCCCGGGGTCGGCGCCGGGCCCATGGGAGTGGTCGCGGCGTCGTCGGATGTCGTGGGCGCCGGCGGGGCCGGGGAGGTGCGGTCGGGGTCGTGTCCGCCAGGGGTCGGGGAGGTCACGTGGTCTCGCTCTCGTCGGTCGGCCGAGTCCGTCCTCGGCTCACGAGGTCTCCACAATCCCGGCGGTGTCTTGGTCGACGCTGTCGGTCAGCTGTGAAAGCGCTGGTGATCGCGGCGAGCGGTAGGCGACCGGTAATGGGAATGAACTCTGAGTGACGAGTTGTTAGACTGAAGTGCCCGCTGACTCCGGTCGGCGGGTCCTACTCGGGGCTGATCGGTTTCGACTTCGTGCGTCGAGATAGGGGAAGCGTGTCGGTGCAGGCTGGAGACCACCGTGAGCGTCGCAGCAACCAATTAAGCGCCGATTCCAATCAGCGCGACTACGCCCTCGCTGCCTGAGTAGCGCCGGCTAGTCTGTCGGCCCGGGTTATGCTCCCAGACCCGGTTGCCGGCATCATCCATGGGAGCTCACCGTCCTCGCCGGTCGCGGGTGAGGTCGGAACATCAAACAGCGACTGGGATCGTCATCTCGGCTTGTTCGCGTGACCGAGAGATCCGAGTAGAGACATAGCGGACTGCACACGGAGAAGCCCTAACAACACGACGGAGGACCCGGGTTCAATTCCCGGCAGCTCCACGAGAAGGCGCCCCACCGGATTCGGTGGGGCGCCTTTCGTTTCGCGCCGGCCGGTTCGCTAACCGGTACTCAGCGCATCGAGCGTCGCGCTCTCGCGATGCTTGCGTCGTTTGGTGACGACGCCGTGGGTCGGGCTGAACAGGTAGACACCGAAGAACGCGATGCCCTGGACGAGGACGACCATCCCGCCGGGGGAGGTGTCCTGGTAGTAGGAGACGTAGAGGCCGATGACCCCGCAGATCGCCGAGATCGCGGGCGCGATGACGAGCATCCGGCCGAAGCGATCGGTGAGCAGTCGGGCCGTCGCGCCGGGGATGATGAGCATCGCGACCACGAGCACGATGCCGACCACCTGCAGCGCGGTCACCGCGGTGAGGGCGAGCAGCGCGAGAAGGGCCGCGCCGAGGAGTTTCGGGCTGAGTCCGATCGCGAAGGCGTGCGTGCGGTCGAAGGCGTAGAGGGTGAAGTCGCGTCTCTTGAGCAGCAGCAAGGTCGCCACGATCGCACCCAGGATCGCGATCTGCACGAGATCCGACGTCGAGACGCCCAGGAGGTTGCCGAAGATGATGTGGTTCAGGTCGGTCTGGCTCGGCGTCACCGAGATCAGCACCAGGCCGAAGGCGAAGAGGGTGGTGAAGACGATGCCGATGGCGGCGTCCTCCTTGACCCGGCCGCCGTCGCGGACAGCGCCGATCAGTGCCACCGCCAGGAAGCCGAAGATCACCGCGCCGATGGCGAACGGCACGCCGACGATGTAGGCGAGGACCACGCCCGGCAGCACCGCGTGCGAGACCGCGTCACCCATCAGCGACCAGCCGATCAGCACGAGCCAGCACGACAACAGCGCACACACGACCGAGGCGATCAGCGTCGCCCACAGGGCACGCGTCATGAACGCGTAGGCGAACGGGTCGAGAAGGATGTCGACGATGTTCACGAGACCTCCTCGTGGCGATCGGTGGCGAGGCGCCCGGACTCGAGGCGTTCGGACTCGAGGCGTTCGAACGTCGGTCGGGCGAGCGGATCGAGCCCGAACGCGCGGACGAGGTTGTCGGTGGTGATCACCTCGGCCGGCGCGCCCTGCGCGATCACGCGGCGCATCAGCAGGATCGCCTCGTCGGCCAGCTCGGGCAGGACCTGCAGATCGTGCGTGGACACCAGGATCGTCGTCCCGGCATCGGCGAGTTCGCGTAGCAGTGCGGTGATGGTCCCCTCGGTGCGTTTGTCGACGCCGGCGAACGGTTCGTCGAGCAGCAGGATCTCGGCTTCCTGTGCGATGCCGCGGGCCACGAAGGCCCGCTTGCGCTGCCCGCCGGACAACTGGCCGATCTGGCGGTCGGCGAAGTCGGTGAGCTCGACGCGTGCGAGGGCTTCGTCGACGGCGTCGTGGTCGGCCCGCTTGGGGCGGCGCGTGAATCCGAGATGGCCGTAGCGACCCGTCATCACGACGTCACGGACCGAGACCGGGAAGCTCCAGTCGATGTCCTCGGACTGCGGCACGTAACCGAGCGCGCCGGCCCGACGCGCCGCGGCGGGGGTCCGGCCGCCGAGCCGGACCGTGCCGGTCGTCGGGGTCACCGACCCCACGATCGTCTTGAACAGCGTCGACTTGCCCGATCCGTTCATCCCGACGAGGCCGCACACCTGGCCGGACGGTACTCGTACCGACGCGTGGTCGAGCGCGAGGATGTCGCCGTACCGTACGGTCACGTCCGTCACCTCGATGGCGGAACCGCTTGTCGCTGAGACGTTCACGTGTTGCTCCCGGTCAGGCCCGACACGATGGTCGCGACGTCGTGGCGGATGAGGTCGAGATAGGTGGGTACGGGGCCGTCGGCCTCGGAGAGCGAGTCGACGTACAGGGTGCCGCCGAACCGGGCGTCGGTCGCGTTCACGACTTGTCGCATCGGGGCGTCGGAGACCGTGGACTCGCAGAACACGCCGGGGACACGGTTCGCCCGGACGAAGTCGATCGTCTCGGCGACCTGTTGCGGCGTCGCCTGCTGTTCGGCGTTGACCGGCCAGATGTAGCGCTCGACGAGTCCGGCGTCGCGGGCGAGATACGAGAACGCGCCCTCGCAGGTGACGAGGGCCCGCTCGTTGGCGGGTAGTCCGGCGAGTGCGGAGGTGAGATCGGTCTGTACCTGCTGGAGCTGCCGCTTGTACGCGGTCGCGTTCGATTCGAAGGTGGCGGCGCCGTCGGGGTCGAGCTCGGTGAACGCGCGCACCATGTTGTCGACATAGATCTGCACATTCACCGGACTCATCCACGCATGCGGATTCGGCTTGCCCGCATAGGCATCCGACGCAATGTCGATCGGTTCGACACCCTCGCTGACGACGACGTGCCGGACGTCGAGGCCGTCGACGAACTGTGCGAACCAGGCTTCGAGGTTGAGACCGTTGTCGAGGACGAGCGACGCGGTCGCGGCCCGGCGGATGTCGCCGGGAGTCGGCTCGTAGCCGTGGATCTCGGCTCCCGGCTTGGTGATCGACTCCACCTGCAGACGGTCGCCGGCGACCTCCGAGGCGATGTCGGCGAGCACGGTGAACGTGGTGAGCACGACCTTCTCGTCGGGCAGCCGACTCGACAGCGTGCATCCTGCGAGGATCGTGCACACGGCAGCAAGCAGTGCCCCGACGGTGACGAACCGGCGACGCACGAGCTTGGGCATGCCGACACTATAGTTTCGGTTCGCCGAACTTTCTAGTTCGGGGGCTACGTGCCCGGGAGCAGCGTCATCGGCGTATCGCGAGGAGATGGAACTCGGCGAAGCGGTGGGTGTCGTCGGCACGCTTCACCGTGCGCCACTCCTCGTCGAAACCAGCGTCGGCCAGGGCCGCCGCCATCCGATCCGGGTGCCAACGCCAGGCGGGCGCCACCCGATGATCGAATTCGACGATCTCGTCGGTGTCGATCGTCTGCCCGGCGACCAGCACGCCGCCGCCGGTGGGCATCCGACCGGCCCAGCCGTCGAGAATGCCGGGAACGGACGCGGGTGGCACATGGATCAGGCTGAAGCGCGCCACGATTGCGGCGACGTCGATGTCGTCGAGCTCCGTCGAGGTCAAATGCGCGTCGTCGAGAACGAAGCGTAGGTCGGCATGCGACGATCTCGCGATCCGCAGCATCTCGGCGCTCGGATCGACGCCGATCACATCGAGACCGGCGGAAGCCAATTCCGCCGTCACACCGCCCGGTCCGCAACCCACGTCCAGCACGGTCCCGGGGATCCCGCTCCCGCGAACGTGGTCGACGAAGGACTCGATCACACGGCGCTGCAGCGCGTTCGAGAACGGCGAGGGGAATGTCTCGGCGTACAGGTCGGCGAGGGCGTCGTAACCGGGCTGATACCCGGCAGAGTCGTCGCCGGCACTCATGCGATCCGGACTCCGCGCGGCAGCTTGCCCGCAGGGATCCGCAGACGACGTGCCGCGGCACCGTATCCGAGTCCGCCGAGCGCCAGATAGATCCCCAGGCCGACGTACCACGAGTGGCCCATCTCGGACGTCTCATGTGCTGCTTCACGGGCGCGATGGCCGGTGGGGTCGCTCCCGTCGCTGTAACCGTAGGAGATGTCGGCACATGTCCGCGGGCCGATGTACGGACCCGCCCGGACTGCCGACAGAGTCCGTGCGATCTCCTGGGCTGCCGTGCTGTCGGAGGTCCTCATCGGGTTCTGCGGCGGCGAGGAGACGGCGTCGGCCACGATGAAGAACGGGTTCGGGGCGAGGAGCCACCAGATGCGTTCGTGGTGGTGGAATTCCTCTCCTCGGGTGACCTCGCGACACGTCCAGGTGGGCGTCGGGCTCGATGGATCGGTCACCGTCGTGTCGGTGCGGACCACCGAATGCGTCTGCGCGACTGTCGGATACAGCAGGCCGAACACCACCGGCAGGCCGAGCAGGAGGAAGAAGACGGCGGCTTGCGTCAGCACCGCGGACCCTGCCGGTCGCGCCGTCACCGCGGAGAACCCGAGTCCGATCCCCGCGTAGCAAGCGAAGACGAGCGCGAGGACGACCGCGCCGACCACCCCGCGCCAGATCGGCTGGGGCGCTTCGACCAAGCCCCAGATCACATACGGTGCGGCGACGGCGACCAAGGCCATCCCCGCCACCCAACTGCCGATGAGCTTGCCGAGTGCGAGTTGCCAATTGCTGATCGCGGTGTCCTGCACCACGGCCAGGGTCGCGTCCTTGCGGTCACCGTTGATCGTGGTCGCCGCCAGGGTTGGGGCCACGATGATCCCGAGTAGCACCAGGAATCCGATCAGGAGCCCGTACAGATTCGACGCCCACCCGGCGTAGGTGCCGCCGAATGCCCCGACGGCCAGGTACATCGATCCGAAGACGGCGAGGGAGGTCACGACGAAGGCGACGACGAGCGTGGCCTTCCATCTCGTCGTCCGTAGCCGTTGGCGGAGTTCGAGTTCGACGATGACCCCGACCATCCGCCACCACGACGAGAATCGGGCCCGCGGCGAGACATCTGCTTCGTGCGTCTCGGTGGTCATCGGCGCTCCGGGTCGAGTGCGAGGTAGGCATCTTCGATGCCGGAGGACACAGGAGCGAATTCGCTGACCGCCGCACCGGACGACACCACCTGCGCGAGGTGCCGCGCGGCAGCGGACTCGTCGTCGAAGCGAACTTCCCGCGCCTGCCCGGGCGGCTGCCCGACGAGCCGGATCCGCCACACCCCGCCGGCCGCACCGTGCGGTGTGCGGGTTCGGCCCCCGGTCATCAGCACGACGTCGTCGACCATCTCCTCCAGCTCGGAGAGGATGTGCGAGGACACCAGGATGGCGCACCCGTCGTCGGCGAGGCGGCGCAAGTGGCCGCGCAGCTCCATCCGTGACCGCGGGTCCATTCCGGATGCCGGCTCGTCGAGCAGCAGAATCCGGGGCCGGTGCACCAGGGCTCGGGCGAAGCCGAGGCGCTGTTTCTGGCCGCGCGACAGCTCGTGCGCCGGCCGTGTCGCGAAATCGGTGAGATGGACCGACTCGAGCAGTTCGGCGGCGCGTTGCCGCGCCTGGGTGGTGGGCATTCCGTACAGCTTGGCGAAGGTCGTCAGGATCTCGTGCGTCGTGAGGCTTTCCCAGGTGCCGAAGATGTCCGGCATCCACCCCGTCAGTCGACGCATGTCCGCCGGCTTCGCCGGCGCGTCGTCGACCACGATCGCACCGGTGTCGGGGGCGAGCAGGCCGGCGAGAAGCAGGAGCAGGGTGGTCTTGCCCGCCCCGTTGGGCCCCACGAGCCCGGTGATCCTGCCGGATCCGAGTTCGAGGCTCGCATCGGCGACGGCCGTGTGCCGGCCGAAGGTGCGCGAGAGCCCGGTCGCGACCAGTGACATGGCTCGACCGTAGCCGAGTGTCAGATGACCCCGGCCGTCCGCAACGCCGCGATCTCGTCTTCGGGCAGCCCGAGCAATCCGCCGTAGACGGCCTCGTTGTCGCAACCGGGGGCGGGGGGACCGGCGTTGCGGATGCCACCGGGGGTGTCGCTGAACTGTGGCACGACGCCGGGACCGAGGACGGTGCGGTGCGCACGCTCGTCGTAGTGTTCGGCGATCATCCCCCGTGCCTGTAGATGCGGGTCGGCGACCACCTCGGCGACGGAGTTCACCGGTCCGACAACGACTCCCGCGGCACCGAGTACTTCGGTCAGCTTCTCCGGTGTGTACTGCCGCGACCATTCGCCGATCAAATCGTCGAGCTCGTCCTGGTTGCGTCCGCGCGCGGCGTGATCGACGAAGCGGTCGTCGGTCGCGAGCTCGGGTTGTCCCATCGCCGCGCACAGCCGGGCGAACACCGAATCCTGGTTGGCGGCGATGATGACGTGAGTGCCCGCGCTGGTCGGGTAGAGGTTCGACGGTGCGATGCCGTCGAGCCGGGTGCCCGACGGGCCGCGGACGACGCCACCTGCGTCGTAGTCCGCGATGGCCGATTCCTGCACGGCGACACACGATTCGATGAGGGAGGTGTCGACGACCTGCCCCTCGCCGGTCACCGAACGCCGGTACAGTGCCGCGAGGGCGCCCTGCGCGGCGAACATACCGGCCAGGGTGTCGCCGAGTGACAGCGCCAGCCGGGGCGGGAGCTGTCCGGGGTAGCCGTTGAGATACCGCAGACCGCTGGCGGCCTCGGCGACGGAGGCGTACCCGGCTCGTGTCGAATCCGGGCCGGTCTGGCCGTAGCCCGAGACCCGCACCACGACGATGCCCGGGTTGCGAGCGGACAGTACATCCGGGCCGATGCCGAGCCGCTCGAGCGTCCCGGGACGGAAATTCTCGACGATGATGTCGGCCCGTTCGACGAGATCGAGGAACAGCTCGCGCCCTCGGTCCGCCCGCAGATCGAGGGTCACCGCCTTCTTGTTGCGGCCGTGCACCGTCCAATAGAAGCGGTGACCGTCGACCTCCGCCTGTCCCCAGGTGCGGATCGGATCGGGCTTGCCGGGCGGTTCGATCTTGATGACGTCCGCGCCCATGTCACCCAACAGCCGTGCCGCGTGTGGTCCGGCGATGAGCGTGCCCAGTTCGAGGACGGTGACGCCGTCGAGCGGGCCGGCGGGACGGTCGCTCATCGGTCTCGGCGAGGTGTCGGTCATCCAGACAGTGTGGCCGGTCACCCGGCGTGCGCCAAGGGTCGGCCCGGGTGGCCGGCCGATCGCGGTGCGGTCTCGCCTGCTGGCTCGACACACTCGGAACGTTTGAAACAAATCAACCCCGATGTGTCAATGAGTACGAGCCGACGCTAGGGTGTGTGTCGTCGAACACACCGAAGGGGCGGGCAGAACATGGTTGATCAGGCGCCGGGCACGGGACTGCTGCCGGACATCCGGTTGGCGGACATGGTGTCGGGAGTCGCGTCGTTGCGTCGTGACGCTGGCACGATCCTGCGGACCCTACCGGCGATGCTGCCCACACCGCCGACCACGAAGATGTCCATCGGCAAGCGGTTCCAGCAGAGTGCGCAGAAGTACCCCGACCGGGACTTCCTCCGGTTCGAGGGTGCGTCGATCACCTACCGCGAGGCCAATGCTCGGGCCAACCGGCTCGCGGATCTCCTCACTCGCGAGGGTGTCGGGCGCGATGACGTGGTCGCGGTGCTCTCGCGTAATCACCCCGATGTCGTCATCGCGATGTTCGCGATCGTCAAGATCGGGGCGATCTGCGGAATGCTCAACTTCAATCAGCGCGGCGCGGTGCTGGAACACAGTCTCGGACTCATCGAGCCGAAAGTGGTTCTCTATCAGTCCGATCTGCTGGAGGCGCTGGAATCGGTGCCGACCGGATGCCGACCGGAGAAGGAGTTCACCTTCGCCGAACTCGCCACACTGACCGCGCGCTGCTCACCGCTCGACCGGCCGGTCACCGACTCGATCGAGGTCGGGTCGACCGCGATCTACATCTTTACCTCGGGCACAACGGGTTACCCGAAGGCCAGCAAGATGAGTCATTACCGCTGGCTGGTGGCGATGAACGGCATCGGCGGGTTGGGAATCCGTCTGCGCGGCGACGACGTCATGTACACGGCGTTGCCCTTCTACCACAACAACGCTCTCACGATCTCGGTCTCGTCGGTCCTCGCATCGGGCGCCTGCCTGGCCATCGGCAAGCAGTTCTCGGCGTCGAAGTTCATCGACGAGATCATCGAGAACAACGCCACCGCGTTCGCCTGCATCGGTGAGCTGTGCCGCTATCTCCTCGCGCAGCCGCCGAAGCCGACCGATCGCGCGCACCGCCTCCGGCTCGCCGTCGGCAACGGTCTGCGCCCGGACATCTGGGATGCCTTCACCGAGCGGTTCGGTATCGACCGCGTCGTCGAGTTGTATGCGGCGAGCGAGGCGAACATCGGTTTCATCAACGTCTTCGGCTTGTCCAAGACGGCCGGGTTCTCGCCGTTGCCGTACACGATCGTCGAATACGACGACGAGACCGGCGAGCCACTGCGCGGTCCCGACGGGCGGGTGCGGCCGGTCGGGAAGGGTGGTACCGGATTGCTTCTCGCGCAGATCAATTCACGGGTACCGTTCGACGGTTACACCGACCCGGCCGCGACCGAACGAAAGATCGTCCGCGACGCGAAGCGCAAGGGCGACAAGTGGTTCAACAGCGGCGACGTCGTCCGCGATCAGGGCTTCTCGCACATCGGCTTCGTCGACCGCATCGGTGACACCTTCCGCTGGAAGGGCGAGAACGTGGCCACCACCGAGGTCGAGGCGGTGCTCGACGCGCACCCCGCCGTCGAGGAGGCGGTCGTGTTCGGTGTGCCCGTTCCGGGGGTCGACGGCAAGGCCGGCATGGCGGCGGTGAGCCTGCGCGACGGCGAGACCTTCGACGCCGACGGTCTCGCCCGACACGTTCGCGACGGTCTGCCCGCGTACGCCGTGCCGCTGTTCGTCCGGATCGTCGAGGCGCTGGAACACACCTCGACGTTCAAGAACATGCGCACCGAACTCCGCAAGCAGGCCTACGGGCAGACCGGCGACGATCCGCTCTACGTGCTCGTCGGGGAGAAATACGTCGAGTTCTATCCGGAGTTCGTCGAGGAGTTGGCCGGCCGGCCGACGCGCTGAGGTCAGGCACCGCGCAGCGCGGACAGGCGCTCGCCGACGAAGTCGAGCGCGCTGCGCTGCCAGAGCCCGATGTGATCGAGCATGGCGTGACCGCCGCCGGGGACCGGGATGAACTCGGCGTCGATTCCGAGTGCCGAGAGCTCGTCGATGCCCTTGCGGGTCCGTTTCGCGAGCGTGCGCGTGTCGGCGTCGCCGTGCACCGCGACGACCCGCGCGCCGGGCTGGATGTGTCGCCAGTCGGCGAACTGCCACCACGGCGCCAGGCCGAGGACGCCGATGACCCGGCGGTCGGCGGCGAGATGGGCGGCCACGCGTCCGCCCATCGAGTGTCCGATCGCGACCACCGGCACGCCCGGGTGCCGTCGGCAGATCTCGTCGAGTGCCGCACGGGCGGGGAGCAGAGGCGAGTTGTCGTCGCCGTTCCAGCCGTACACGCGGTAGCCGACCTGGTGGACGCGCACCGACCGGCCGAATCGCAGTCGCAGCGACCAGGTGAACGGGTACATGCGCAGGGCGGACGGCTGCCAGGGACTGAACGGTTTGTGGCTGTTGTCCGTGCCGCCCGGCAGGACGAGCACGAGCAGGCTGGGGGATCGGCGTCCGGGGGACAGCAGTCCCGACAATCCGGCGATCAGCATGTGTGCAGGCCCCTTCGATGCGACGTCGACGATCGTCCCACCGTAGCGATTCGGTATCCGGGTCCGGACGGATCGGTTCGTCGACCGGGCGAACGGCGTGTGGAGTGGCACAATCGCGGTCATGGCACATCCTCGCGCTGGTACCTTGGCCCTGCCCGAAGACCTCGTCGACGTGGACGCCCTGGCGCGTGCCTATTACGACAACACACCCGACCCGTCGGACCCGTTGCAGCAGGTCGTGTTCGGGACGTCGGGGCATCGCGGATCGAGCTTCGACAACGCGTTCAACGAGGCCCACATCCTCGCGACGACGCAGGCGATCGTCGACTACCGCCGCTCCGCCGGGATCTCTGGTCCGCTGTTCATCGGGTTCGACACCCACGCTCTCTCGGTCCCCGCCTGGCGCACCGCACTCGAGGTGCTCGCGGCCAACGAGATCACCGTCTACACCGCCGAGAGCGACTCGTTCACACCCACGCCGGCGGTCAGCCGCGCCATCCTCATGTTCAACCAGGACAACCCGGGGGTGCTGTCCGACGGCATCGTCGTGACGCCGTCACACAATCCGCCGCGGGACGGCGGATTCAAGTACAACCCGCCGACCGGCGGTCCCGCAGACACCTCGATCACCTCGGTCGTCGCGGCGCGGGCGAACGAACTGCTCGAGCAGAAGCTCGACGGTGTCGCGCGCATCCCGTTCGAGCGTGCGCGCGGCAGCGAGTTCGTGCACGACTACTCGTTCCTCCTCAACTACATCGACGGACTCGGCGATGTGGTCGACATGCGGGCGATCCGCGATGCCGGCATCCACATCGGCGCCGACCCGCTCGGCGGCGCGTCCGTCGGCTATTGGGCGCTGCTGGGCCTCCGATACAACCTCGAACATCTGACGGTCGTTAATCCGACGGTGGACCCGACGTTCTCGTTCATGACGCTCGACACCGACGGCAAGATCCGGATGGACTGTTCGTCGGCCAACGCGATGGCCTCGCTCATCTCCTCCCGTGATTCCTACGACATCGCGACCGGCAACGACGCCGACTCGGACCGGCACGGCATCGTCACGCCCGACGCCGGTCTGATGAACCCCAACCACTACCTGGCCGTCGCGATCGACTACCTCTTCACGCACCGGCCGCAGTGGTCGGAGTCGGCGGCCGTCGGCAAGACGCTCGTGTCGTCGTCGCTGATCGACCGGGTGGTCGCCGGGATCGGACGACCGCTGCTCGAGGTTCCCGTCGGCTTCAAGTGGTTCGTCGACGGCCTGCTGAACGGTCGCGTCGCCTTCGGTGGTGAGGAGAGCGCCGGGGCGTCGTTCCTGACCTTCGACGGCAGCCCGTGGTCGACCGACAAGGACGGCATCATCATGGCGCTGCTGGCGTCGGAGATCCTCGCGGTGACGGGCAAGTCGCCGTCGCAGCGCTACGCCGAACTCGCCGAGGAGTACGGGACGACGGCGTACGCGCGGATCGACGCGCCGGCCAGCCGGGAGCAGAAGGCGGTGCTGTCGAAGCTGTCGCCGGAGCAGGTGACGGCGACGGAACTGGCGGGCGAACCCATCTCGGCGATCATGACGACCGCACCGGGCAACGGCGCCCCGATCGGCGGCCTGAAGGTCACGACGGAGAACGCCTGGTTCGCGGCTCGTCCCTCGGGGACCGAAGACGTCTACAAGATCTACGCCGAATCCTTCAAGGGCGCAGACCATCTCGCGCAGGTGCAGAGCGAGGCGCAGCACGTCGTCGACGCGGCGCTGGGGGCGTGAGCGAGTAGCGGGACGGCGGTGGTGGTCACCGCCCCGGTCCGGCCGGACGTTCCCTCAGACAATTTTCAGCGCGGCGCCGTTATTGTCGGAATGTGAGCAAGAAGCGCAAGCCGGGAGCATCGGTGCCCCGCACCACCAACTCGAAGTATCAGCCGAGCGCGCCGTCGAACACGATGACCTACGTGCTCGGCGGCATCGCGGTCCTGGTGATCGCGGGCCTCGTGATCGGCGGGATCTGGTGGAGCGGACGCGATCAGGGTGACACCGATCAAGCCGCGCTGGCGTCGAGTTCGACGATGATCGTCGGTCCCGAGACCGCTCCGCTCATCGACGTCTTCGAAGACCCGATGTGTCCGGTGTGCAAGGTGTTCGAGCAGCAGTCCGGACCGGCCATCACCAAGGCCGTCACCGAGGGCAAACTCCGCGTGCGCTACCACACGCTGCACTTCTTGAACTCGCGGTCGGCGACCGGTGACTACAGCTCGCGGGCTGCCGGTGCGCTGACCTGCGTGGCCGACGAGCAGAACACCGATCTGTTCCTGCGATTCCACAGCGCGCTGTTCGCCGCCCAGCCGCCCGAGGACGGCACCGGCAACATCACCAGCCCCGAGCTCGCGCGTCTCGCCACCGAGCAGGGCGCGACGCCGGCCACCGCCACGTGCATCACCGACAATGCGAAGGTCGCCCAGGCCGAGGAGAACGCGCAGAAGTCGACCGACGAACTGTCGAAGGCGACCGGCGGCCAGGTCGGCACCCCGACCGTGCTGCACGACGGCGAACCCGTCAACGGCGTCCTCGAGGGCACCGGTTGGCTCGACAGCATCCTGGGTGGTGGCAACTCCTGAGTCGCGTGACGCCGACTCGACACCGATCGGGTCGGCGTCCTGGCGATTTGGCTGGTATCGCCGAGATGGTGTAACTTCGCCAGTGCCCTTGAACAGGGCGGAACAACAAAATACGGGGCTATGGCGCAGCTGGTAGCGCACCACACTGGCAGTGTGGGGGTCAGGGGTTCGAGTCCCCTTAGCTCCACCGAACGAAGCCCGTTCCGACTGATGTCGGAACGGGCTTCGTCGTTGGTGGGATAGAGCCTGTCGAACCGAGTTGCGTAGTGACAGCTAGGCGCTCTACGGAGGCGGCGACGTGTTCTAGCTACCGGATTCGAAGTAGGGTGCGATATCCCTGACGAAATCGGTTGTGCCAGAGGCTGCGAGAGCATCGAGGAACTGTTCGGTGGTCACCGGTGGGCGACGACGCTTGTCGGCGGTTTGGGCTACAGAGGCCACCGCACGCGCCGGATTGCGGTGGAGTAGGTCCAACAGGAACTGGTCGGAGCTGCGTATGTGCAGCCCCAGCGGCTCCACAACTGCTTTGGGAAAATGCTGGATGTTGTCGGTGACGATCGCGGCCGCGTGGCCTCTCACGGCGGCTGCGACAACGTGTCGGTCGTCGGGATCGGGCATTCCTGAGATTGCCGTTTCAAGTGGTTCCCAGCCTTCGACGCACGCGTCCTCGAAGGCATCGTTCATTGCATCGACCCGCAAGCGTGCGGTCGTCTCTGAGACTCGTCCTTTTGTCGCCCGATTGATACCGCGCACCGTCTCGTCCATGATGCGGTTGCTCCACAGAGGGTAGAACGCCCGGTGCTCGGCGAAGGTGAGCAGCAGATCGGCCTTGTGGATCGGCACCAGGACACACGCGTCGAGCATCACGCGAAACCCCGCCACTACCGCTTGCGCTCCTCGGCAATCTCGCGGCGAGATGTGCGCATGGCTTCCCGGTAGTCCTCGGCGGGCACGTCGTACAGACCGCTGTCTTCGGCGTCATCGACGAGAGCTTGCAGTGCCCCGCGCCGCTCGATTGCGCGCTGTGACTGATACTCGAGTAGATCGCCCAACTTCACGCGCCGGTGTCGGCTGCCTTCTACGGTCTCGAAGGGGATTCTGCCGCTCTCCAGCAGTTTGATGAGAGTAGGGCGGCTGATGCCGAGGTAGTCGGCCGACTCCTGCGTCGAGAGTTTCTGGTCGACCGGAGCGACAACGACCGCGCGGTGCGCGCGCATCGCATCCACGATCTGTGTCAGCGTCCGATAGACCTCGAGTGGGAGAGGAACTTCTTCACCGTCGGGCCCGACGAGCGCGGCGGGCTCGTGGTGGTGATCGAGGAACCGCGACAAATCCATGAGGGCGTCGAGGTCGGGGGCGTCGGTCGGGGGGAAGAATGTTCCTGTTCTGCGCGGTGCGGTAGTCGGGCTCATCTGACAAGTTTGCCGACTAATCGAAATATCCGCAATCCCTTGGTGGCTGTATTGGCAGCTTGGGGTCAGCGGTTCGAGTCCCCCTGGCTCCACCGAACGAAGCCCGTTCCGACCGATGTCGGAACGGCCTTCGTCGTCGAACGGGTCCGGTCAGTCGTGCCCGATGCCCACGGGCATGGGGAGGATCTCGACGCGGGCGAGGCCCGAGGTGACGGCCGGGTCGGCGGCGCTGATGGCCCGGACATCGTCCTCGGAGTCGGCGCGCACCACGCCCAGGCCCCAGTTGCCGGCCGGGTCGAGGACGGGACCGAAGATCACGGCGGTGCCGTCGGCGAGCAGCCCCGACCAGTACGCGCCGTGGCGGCCCATGATGGCGGCCTCGTCGTCGGACATGTCGCCGGGACCGAAGGTGGGACGCGGCGGGACGAGTTTGTACACGAAGTGGGTCATGTTCTGACGCTCTCTCTTCAGGGGTGGGTCGATTCGATGACGTCGACGCAGGCCGCCAGGGCGGCGGCCCAGCCGCCGGAATACGCGCCGGAGCTGTAACCGCCTGGCGCGGCGCAGTCTTCGCGAAGCTGTTCCTCGCTCAGATGCTCCCAGCCGCGGTGTTCCACGGACACCCGCGTCAGAGCCGGACCGAGCGAGGTGAACGACAGCTCGACCTCGGTCGGCTCGGGAGTGTTCAGCCACGACATGACGAACCGACTCGGGGGTTCCCACACCGCCAATCGACCCCATTCGGCGGTCGTGCCGTCGTCCCAGGTCTCATAGACCCGGCCGCCGGTGAACTCGTCGATGGTCACCGTCCGTGCCCGGTCCCCGCCGATCGACATCGGCTGCAGCGGCCACCAGACCCCGATGGTCCGGACAATGGTGGTGAAGACGTGGTCGAGATCGCTACGGACGGTGGTGGATTGACGTATCGGCGGCCGTCGGAGCGGGAGAACGGCACCGCCATCGCGACTTCCGGCGTCGGCGACCTCGCGTTCACCCGGCACGGTTCACCTCGTCGGCGTCGGTCAGTCCGCGTTCGGCCTCGACCAGTTGCCGCGCGACGTCGAGAGATGACGCCCACATGTCGTCGAGCAGGTCGCGTAGTCGGTCGATGCCCTCGGGTCGGGCGCGGTAGATGCGTCGGGTCCCCTCGCGGCGTTCGGCCAGCAACCCGGCGTCTTTCAACACCGTGATGTGCTGAGAGATCGCGGTGCGGCTGACGTCGAACCGGGCGGCGATGTCGCCCGCGGACAGCTCCTCGCCGGAGACGAGTTCGAGGATGGCGCGGCGGCGGGGCTCCGCCATCGCGCGCAGGGCCTCGTCGACGCCTGGGGACTTGTCGGTCACGCCCAGAGTCCGATCGAGTTGCCGTCGGGGTCGGCGAACATCGCGAATCTGCCGTACCCATCCGGGAGGTCCGTGGGCGGCACGAGTGCCTTGCCACCGAGCGTCTCGGCCCGGTCGAGGGACGCCTGCAGATCGTCGACGCGCATGTAGACACTCACCCCGCTGGTCCCGCCGGGTTCGGACACGGCGCCGATGCCGCCGGAGACGGCGCCGTCACCTGCGCCGGTGTCGACAAGCGAGTATTCCGGGCCGGAACTGTCGTCGATGGTCCAGCCGAACAGATCGCGATAGAACGCGGTGAGACGGGTGGGGTCATGCGAGGTGATCTCGAAGAATGCGACTGGTGCTCCCATGAGGACTCCTTGTGCCGGTATGTGTCGGTAATGGCTAACGTTAGCGATTGCTGACGGAACACGCAAGGGTGTGGAGAGCCATGACCGGTCTCGGCCTGTGCCCTAGAGTCCAGCCATGGGTGTCGCACTGTCGTCGGAGGTCGTTTCGAAGTCCGGGGGTCGCGGACCGAGGTCACCGATGTACGCGAGGAACATGAGTGGCCGCCGGCGGCGACCACGTGGACCGAACTGCTACTCGCCGACGGTGATCGTCTGACCCGGGTCACCGGGGGAGGCGTGGCGAGTGGTTCGTCGGTTCTCGACCTGCGCGGGGCCGGGCTGGCCTACGACCTTGCCATCGATTCTCATCTCGAACTCTCCGGACCGATGAGTGCTCGACTATGGGTCAGCCTGCCGCGCGGTGGGGATGCGACGTTGTTCGTGGCAGTGGAGAAATGGGCAGGAACGCGGTGGGTCCCGTTTGTCCATGGCCATGAGAAAGTCCCCACTGGTGGCCAGGTCGAGGTCCCCGCTGGTGGCCAGATAAAAGTCCCCACCCTGTGTTCGTCGTGTCGACCCGGAACTGAAGGCCCAG
>NZ_SCOC01000043.1:0-36710 GCF_005502615.1 Gordonia sp. ALPHA1B1
AGCGAATACCACACGCCCACAACATAATCAGACACTCACACACCACAACCCCGCCCACCTGAAACCTCATCCACGGATCCAGGCTGAGGTGCGAGGAGCGATAGCGACGAGCCTCGAAGGGTCCTGGTGAGACGACTCGAGAGACCCTTCGTGACGCTCGCAAGTTCGCTCCTCAGGGAGCAGAGGGGGCGTCGACTCGCTCCCTCAGCTCAGAGAGCGCAGGGCTCCTCAGGGGGCGGCTGTAGCGGAGGGAGCAGCGGATCCGATCACCTCGTCGATCGCCCTGGCGGTGTCGGCGGCGTGGGGTGCGCGGATCATCGAGATGTGGTCGCCGGAGACGTCGTGAAAGGTCACGGCGCCGGTCGACATCCGCCGCCACAGGCCCGGGTCATCGGGATTGGTGCGGGCGCGGATGACGCCGACGGGACCCGCGTACTCCCGGGGTCGGTACCGGCGGATCATCCTGGTGCCCAACCGGAAGAACACGATCCACTGAACCGGCGTCGGGAGCTCGACCATCCCCGCGGTGGGGACGAGGACGGCCAGCGCGAGCTCCTTCACGATTCGCTGGGGGAGCGGTTCGCGGGCAGGCGTGGGGTCGTCCCCGGTGCGGTCGGGCAGGGCGGTGTCGCGGGTGCCGCCGCGCAGCGCACGCAGGCGTCCGACGATCCCGACCTTCTCACCACGAACCCGCTTGGCCAGTGCCGGGTCGAAGAGCGAGTCCAGCACGACGACTGGATCACATGTCTCGCCGGCCTTGGTCAGCTGCGCCGCGACCTCCATCGCGACGAACCCGCCCAGCGAGTAGCCGCCGACCTGGTACGGACCGTGTGGTTGCACCGATCGCATGTCGGCGATCGCGCGTCGTGCCGCGGCGCGCACGGAATGATCAGCGCGGCCGCGCTTTTCGACGCCACGCGACTGGATCGCGTAGACCGGCCGGTCGGTCTGCAGTGCTCGGACGACCGGGGTGAGGCTGGTCGCCAGGCTACCGGCGCCGGCCACCAGGAAGATCGGCCGGCCCGTGCCCTGTCGCAGCGGGATGAGGGTGGCCCCCGACGCGTTCGCCGACCGCTCCTTCGCGGCCGACTCGATGCGCTGGGCGAACAGCGCGATGGTCGGCGCCTCGGCGAGCATCGCGGTGTTGACGTCCAGCTGGAGGTGATGCTGCACCTCGGCCAGCATCTTCGCGGCGGCCAGCGAGTCGCCGCCGAGTTCGACGAAATCCTCGTTCCGGCCGATGGATTCGAGGCCGAGGATCTGGCACCAGAACCGGTGCAGCGCCATCTCGGTCATCCCGCGGGGCGGTTCGTGATCCGGACGTGCGGGCGGCGAAGGCATGGCCGCCCGGTCCACCTTGCCGCGCTCGTTGCGCGGAAGTTCGGCGAGCACGATGATGTCGCGCGGAATCATCCACGGGGTCAACGTCTTCCCGAGCTCCTGCCGGATCTCGGCCGGGGAGGGTGACCACTTCTCGGGGTCCACGGCGACGTGGGCGGTGAGCCGTGCCTCGTCGCGGTTGGCGGTGACGACCGCGTCGGTGGTCCAGGGCAGCGCGCGGATGGCGGCTTCCACCTCGAGCGGTTCGACGAGGTACCCGCGGATCTTGATCGCGTCATCACTGCGCCCGAGGAGCGCGAGTTCGCCGGACTCGTCGAAGCGTCCGAGATCGCCGGTGCGATAACGTGTCCGGCCGTCGTGCAACCCGATGAAGCGCGTCGCCGTCAGCTCCGGATCCTGGTGGTAACCGGACGCTACATGGGCGGATTCGACGATGACCTCGCCCGTGCTGCCGACCGGCAGATCGTTCCCGTCCGCGTCGACGATCCGGACGTGCTTGTCCGACGCCGGCACGCCCACGGGGATGGCGCCGGGCTCGACGTCCCGCTCAGGCGGGAACAGGTTGAAGGCCAGGTTGCCGACCTCCGATGCGCCTGCCCAGCAACAGAAGACTCCGTCGGTCAGGATCGTGTCGCGGGCCAGCTGGATGTCGGCGCGGTGCGTCGGCTCACCGCAGGTCGACAGCAGTCGCAGGGATTCGACGGCGTCGTCGGCCGACAGCTCACCCAGCCAGGATCGCAGCAGCGACGGGGTGCAGTGCGCGGTGGTCGCCTCCTGTGCGACAAGCCAGTCCCGAAGCCCGGTCGTGGTGCGGCGGCGGACATCCCAGAGCAGCATGGTCGACCCGTTGAGCAAGCTCATCGCGAGCGCGTCGAGGCCGCCGCCGAAGCTGAGGGGCAGTAGGACGACGGCGCGGTCGTCGGGTCGCATGCCGAGGAAGCGACGGCCGTCCCGGGCGTGGTTGACCGGCATCTTCTGCGCCAGCACCACGCCTTTGGGGGTGCCGGTCGAGCCCGAGGTGAACAGCAGGACCGCCGGATCGTCAGGACCGGGCTGGTCCGCGATACGCGTCTGACCTGGTTCTCGGGCATCGGCTGCGGTGTCCAGGACATGGGCACCGGACCGTTCCAGCACGACCTCGCGTCGGTCCGGCGGCAGGAACGGGTCGAGAAGGACGAGGGGGCGTCCCGAACACAGCACCGCCAGCATCCCGATCACCGAGTCGATGTCGGATTCGATCTCCACCGCGACGGGTCGGTCCGGATCGGTGGTGGCGACGATCGTGCGCGCGAGGTCGTCGACCCGGGAGGCGGCGTCGGCGAACGTGATCGACTGCTCGGGGGTCTGGAGTGCGACGGCCTCGCCACGTACCGCGGCGACGGCTCGCCATCGGGCCGCGGCGGTGTCGGCGGCGTCGACGCCCGGAAGGTCGGTGACGACCGTGGCGCCGGTGGGAGTCACCCGGGCTTCGGGAGGGTTATGGCTGTTCATGTCCTCAAACTTCCGCGGAGCGGGAAACGTCGACGGTCATGGACGGGCCAGGCGAACTCGAGCCCGGGCAACGGTGCCACGCCGCGCGGGACTCGGCCCCTCCTCCGGTCCCGACAGCTTGCCTGGCAAACCTACCCTTAGTCGCGCGAAGGAGCACGATCGGAGCGGGTGGGAGTACGGAAGCGGCCTGGTCGGCCGGGCATGACACCGGAAGCGGAGACATCCGGCCGGTCGGCGGTAACGTGTTCACCGGTCGTCGGACGGTGTGGTCCTGCATCGCCGTCCGCGACGACGGGTGTTCGAGGCGTGCGAGGAGAGATCGACGATGCAGTACGACGAAGTGGTCTTGGGACGTCGCAGCACCCGCGGGTTCACCTCCGACCCCGTGCCTCGGGAGCTCATCGAGGAGATCCTCACCCTCGCCATGCGAGCCCCGTCGTCGATGAACACACAACCGTGGAACTTCCACGTGATCACGGGCGAACCGTTGGATCGCATCCGCGCGGGCAACACCGAGCGCAACCTGGCCGGCGTTCCCCATTCGCGAGAGTTCCGGACGGGCGCGGAGAAGTTCACCGGAACGCACCGCGACCGTCAGGTCCAGGTTGCGAAGCAACTGTTCGGCGCGATGGGCATCGCCCGCGAGGACATGGAGATGCGGCAGGACTGGGTGCTGCGGGGGTTCCGTCAGTTCGACGCCCCGGTCTGCGTGATCGTGACCTACGACCGCATCCTCGACGGCAGCGACGACACCCCGTTCGATTGCGGCGCGGTCTCGAATGCGCTGGTCAACGCCGCCTGGTCGCGCGGTCTCGGCGCGGTCATCAACAGCCAGGGCATCATGCAGTCGCCCGTGGTTCGCGAGCACGCCGGGATCCCCGACGATCAGGTGATCATGAAGAGCATCGCGCTCGGCTGGCCGGATGAGACCTTCCCGGCCAATGCGGTGGTCTCCGAACGCAAGTCGGTCGCCGAGGCCGCGACGTTCGTCGGCTTCGAGTAGCGGTGGGGCTGATCCTGCCGGGGCTCAGCGTGACAGCGCCGCACGCGCGGCCGCGGCCACGCCCCCGTGATGAATCGGGCCGTGGCCCGGGAGCAGGATGTCGGCGTCGAGGTCGGTGAACCGTTCGACGCTGCGTCGCGCGGTGGGTTCGTCGTGCTGGAAGAGCGACGGGATGCACTGCGGGCCGGTGATCGACGAGATCTCGTGTCCGCTCACCAGTGCGTCGCCGGACACCAAGGCGCGGCCGTCGGCGACGAGGTAGGCGCTGTGGCCGTCGGTGTGGCCGGGGCTCGCCACGGGGACCGGTGCGCCCGGGAGGTCGAGCGGTCGGTGCCCATCGGTGGAGAACCCCGACGCCCGCGCGAGACCCGCGCGGCTGAGGACGCCGAGCGGAGTGGTCTTGGCCAGCCACGCCCACAGGCGGGGATTCGCCACCTGCGGGGCGAGATCGAGCGCGTTCGCCTGCTGGAGGTGATGGCGCAGCGCGTGATCCACCTCGACCGGGTCCATGTAGACGTCGAACCCGTACTGCGCCTGCAGCTTGACGAGACCACCCAGGTGGTCGACGTGAGCATGGGTGAGGAGCGCGCCACGTACGTCCTCGGGCTTGCGGCCGATCCGTTCGATGGACTCGACGACCTGGGCGGCCTGGCCCGGATAACCGCCGTCGATGAGCGTCAGCTCGCCGTCCTGCTCGAGCAGCACCCAGTTCACGACGTCGGTGGAGACGAAATGGGTTGTCGACGAATCGCCGTCGACCCGGGTGATCGTCATCGGTCGCGCGGTACGGAACGGGAGTCGCATCATCGTCACTTCCGGACGACGAGGACGAACGGACCGCGCTCGGTGACCTCGAAGCGCGGGTCGTCGAACACCGCCGGGTCGAATGTGACCGTGTAGCGTTTCACGTTCGGATCGTTGGGATAGACGTCCTCGGCGAGGCGGAGCGTGTAACCGTCTGCGCTGTAACGGAACAGGAAGACATTCGGCGGGGTCCAGGGGGATCGGTCGAGCGCGTCGACGAGCTGGTCGGCGTTCTCGCTCTTCGCCCAACGCTCGATCGCGGCTGCGCGCTTGTCGAATTCGGCCAGCGGGTTCGCGTAGTGCGAGGTGAGTCCCTGGAATCCCCAATACGGGTAGATCGACAGGAAACCGAAGTCGGCGGTGAGGACGACGTTTTCGGTGCGCGGCCGGCCGGTCTGTTCACCGATCAGCTTGTCCAGCTCCGCGAAATAGGATTCGGCACCCGCCGGGCGGGCGTCGGCGCGTTCGCCGTATCCGTCGGTGTCGGTGTAGGCGGTGGTGATCTCGGTGGCGAGATGACCCGGGATGCTCTGTGCCATCGCGATTGCCGAGAGGACGGCGAGTGCGCCGACGACCACACGAACGTCACCGAAGCGCCGTACCGCCGCATGCGCGAGGTCGACGACACCGAAGACGCCCGCCGCGCTCAGTGTGGCCACCAGGATCGGCTCGAGACGGAACGAGAGCAGGGTCGTGCCCAGGGCGGTCATCAGCATCGACAGCAGGCAGAAAAGATAGACCGTCACCACCGTGACGCCCATGGCCAGTGCGACGGTGCGGGTGCGGAAGCGCAGCAGAATCCAGAGGAGGCCGATCATCGTGATCGCGCCCACGAGGTTCAGCCCGAACATCGGCAGCGGCAGCACCGAACCGCGTTCGGGCAGATAGTGTTCGGCGGTACCGCCGCTGGCGGGCGTGTTGGTCAGGCGGGCCCACAGGTAGGGCGCCCACACCAGCAGGGCGATCAGGCCGGAGATGACCCCGACGGCGACCAGACGACCGATCACAGCGAGCACGACACCGCGCCGGCGGCTGGTCACCGTGGCCGACGGAGTGGCCTTGTTCGACGCGCTCAGCCAGCCTTGGACGGCGAAGTAACCGGCCAGCAGGACAGCTGAGAGGGCGAACAGTCCGGTGTAGAGCGTGTAGGTAGCGGCCGAGATCCCCAGGAACACACCGGACGCCGCCACCGCAGGCCAACTCGTCGCGCCGAAGAGCGGACCCACGGGTCCGTCGGCGGCACGGGTTCGTCCGCGCAGCGCGTAGGTCAGCGTGATCAGCATGGGTACGCCGATCAGCACCAGAATGGCCGCATACGGCTCCGGCGAGGCGTACAGCAACGTTACGGTGGTGACCGCGAGGCCGAGCGCGACACCGCGATCCGCCCCGAACATGCGGATGAACAGGACGACGCCGACGGCCGCGGCCACCGCCATCGACACGATCGCCCAGGTCTTGTAGGCCTCCCAGCCGGGTTGGCCGAGCAGGTTCGCGAACCGGCCGCCCCACCAGAACCAACCGGCTGGGTAGTAGGGCGGCAGATCGGTGTAGGTCATGTCCGCCAGGTGCGGGCTCGACGTCATGCGGGTGAGGTACTCGGTGCGGAACTCCTGGTCGACCGAGAGTCCGAAGAGGTAGAGACGTGTCGCGCCCAGCGGCATTCCGATGGTCACCGTGACGAAGCCGGACATCGCGGCCGCCGACAGCACCGGCACCAGCAGTCGGCCCTTGCCGTAGCGATAGAGCAGTGCGGCGACCACCAGGATGGCGATCGCCAGCACCTGTCCGGCGGTCGTCAGCGACCGGGTCACGTTGGAGGAGTTGAACGCCGGCCACTCGACGGTCCCGATGGCCGTCAGTCCCGCCATCGACACCAACCCGCCGACCACCACGGCGATCAGCAGTGACAGGACGGCCCGCCCGTAGCCTGTTGTACTTCGAAGGTCGGCCGGCGAGGCTTCCCCCGCTCCCTGAGGTGCGGTTGGCGACTCTCCCCCGGCTCCCTGAGGTGCGGTGGGCGACTCTCCCCCCGCTCCCTGAGGAGTCCCGGAGCTTGCGGAGGGACGTCTCGAAGGGTCAGGTCGGTTCATCACGTCCACTCAGACTCTGCTGTTCAGCGATTGGGCGATTCAGCGATCAGATCGGCAGCTTGCGGAAGATCGGACGCGGGATGTGGCGGAGCACCATCATGATGTAGCGGAACGGCCCCGGCACCCAGACGATCTCCTTGCCCTTGGTGGCCGCGGCCACCGCGAGGCGACCCACGTCCTCCTTGTCGACCGTGAGCGGCGCTTCCTTGACATGCGCCGACAACCGGGTGCGCACCTGGCCGGGACGGATGACGAGGACGCGAGCACCGAAGGGGCGCAGCGCCTCTCCGAGCCCGAGGTAGAAGCCGTCGAGTCCGGCCTTGGTGGAGCCGTAGACGAAGTTGCTGCGGCGGACGCGCTCGCCGGCGACGGAGCTCATCGCGATGATCTGTCCGTGCCCCTGCGCCTTGAACTTCTCGCCCAGCAGCACCCCGACGGAAACGGCTGCAGTGTAGTTGATCTCGGCTTCGGCGACCGCGAGACCGTGGTCCTGCCAGGCCTGCTCGTCGTCACCCTGGATGCCGAAGGCGACGATCGCGACGTCGACGTCACCGTCGGCGAACGCCTTGTCGATGACCGCCCGGTGCGTGTCGGTGGCGCGGGCGTCGAAGTCGATCTGCGTGACCTCGGTGGCGCCGGCGTTCTTGGCCTTCTCCACCGCCGCGTCGGCGGTGGGATCACCCGGCAGGGTGGCGAGGATGACCCGCGCGGGGCCCTTGCTGAGGTACTCCGCGGTGATGGCGAGCCCGATCTCGGAGCTGCCGCCCAGGACCAGGATGGACTGTGGGACGCCCACGGCGTTGATCATTGTGTACTCGCTTTCGGTGACGTACAGGTCGGGTGCGCGTGCGGCGCGTCGAAAAGGGCAGTCGGTCAGGCGAGTTCGAGTCGCCGACCCATGTCCGACATGAACACCCGGTTGGGGTCGATGCGACGACGCGTCGCGATCCAGTCGCCGATCTCCGGGTACATGGCGTGGAAGTTCTCGGCCGAGGTGCGCGAGTCCTTGGCGGTGTAGAGGCGGCCGCCCATCGCCATGACGCGGCGGTCGAGCTCGTTGAGGAACTCGGCGAGGCCGGCCTTGACCGGGAAGTCGAGGCAGACGTTCCAGCCCTTGAACGGGAAGCTCAGCGGCGCCCGGTTGCCCTCGCCGAAGAGTTTGATGACGTTGAGGAAGCTGACATGGCCCGACGCCTGGATGTCCTCGATGAGCGCGGTGAACTCGCCCTCGTTGCCGGTCGGCACGATGAACTGGTACTGGCAGAAACCGCCGCCGCGTCCGTAGGCGTTGTTCCAGTCACCGAACACGTCGAGCATGTGGTAGAACTGCGCGAGATTTTTGACCTTGCCCTCACTGGGCGGTCCGATCCGGTAGTACGCCTCGCCGACTGCGGAGAAGCTGAGCTTGTTCGCCAACCCGCGCGGGAAGATGTCGGGGAACCGGACGAGTGGCTTGTTGTTGAACGACAGCGGGTTGTCGCGGTACTTCTCCGGCAGTTCGTCGACGCGGGCGAGATTCCCCCGGGAAAACGTGCCGCGACCGAGCTTCGGCGGCGCGCTGATGGTGTCGAACCAGCCCGAGGCGTACTCGTATCCGTCCTCGAATCCGTCCTGGAGATGCAGGTCGAGGGTCTCCTGCAGCGAGCCGGTGCGCGCGGTGTCGGCGATGAAGTAGGCGCTTTCGGTGCGCTTCATCTGGATCTTGGCGCGCAACACGATGCCCGTCAGTCCGATGCCGCCGATGGTCGCCCAGAAGAGTTCGCCGTTCGGGTCGTCGGCCGAGCCGCCCGGCGTGAGGGTGAGGATGCGGCCGTCGGCGACGAGCAGCTGCATCTCGACGACGTGGTTGCCGAAGCTGCCCTGGCTGTGGTGGTTCTTCCCGTGGATGTCGTGCGCGATCGCGCCGCCCACCGTCACCTGTCGGGTACCCGGGAGCACCGGGACCCACAAGCCGTGGGGGAGCGCCGCCTGCATGAGCGTGTCCAGGGAGACGCCGGCGTCGACGTCGACCGTGGCCGACTCGTCGTCGATCGCGTAAATCCTGGTCAATGGGGTCATGTCGATCGTGAGGCCGCCGCTGTTCTGGCCCGACTCGTTGTACGAGCGGCCCAGTCCGCGGGCGATGACGCCGCGCTTGAGGTAGTCCGGCTTGTCCGCGTTGTCGTCGGCCACGCGGGCCACCGCCTCGGCGATGACCTCTGGGTACGGCGTGGACAGGACGTGACCCTCGATCGGGGTGGTGCGAGACCAGCCCACCAGCTTGCGGGTCGTGATCGGCAGCAACTCTTCAGTAGACATCGCTAGAGAGGTTACCTGGGCGGGGTTCACAGACCGACCGTCATGCCGGGGACGCGGAGTCGTACCCATGACCTCCGAGCGCTCGTCGATGCCATCGAGAAACGCACCATTGACTGATGGCACGATCCGTGGTGGCATGCATCACAGACGTAATACTGCGCACGACGAGGAGCCCGGCATGGAAGCGCTCAGAGATGTGACCCGTTCCGACGACGGAATCGACGAGGTGTCGCAGCGCCTACTGGCATCTGCCGCGCGGTTGTCGCGCAATGCACTGACCGAGATCGACTGGGATGCGCCGCTCGAGAAGGACAAGTACGGCTGCAGCCCGGAGTGGTCGACTCTCTATGGAACGGCCTACTGGGATGAGATGACCGAGCAGCAGCGGATCGCCCTCACCCGGCACGAGACCGCGTCGATCATGAGCATCGGCATCTGGTTCGAGATGATGCTGCAGGAGATGGTGATTCGCGATCAGTACCTCGGCGACTACCACCGCCCGGAGTTCCAGTTCGCCCTGACTGAGGTCGCCGACGAGTGTCGGCACTCGCTCATGTTCGCCAAGACGTCGTACAAGCTGACCGGGACCAGCTACACGCCGCACCCGCGCCTGGGTCGCTTCGGCAAGCTCTTCATGCGCGTCGCGGGCAGTGAAGTCGCCTACGCCGGAATCCTTGCCGCCGAGGAAGTCCTGGACGTGCTGCAGCGTGGCTGCATGCGTGACGATCGGGTGCTGCCGCTCGTGCGCACCGTCAACGAGATCCACGTCCTCGAGGAATCTCGCCACATGCGTTTCGCGCGTGAAGAGGTGCGCCAGTCCATGGCGGACGCCAGTTGGATTCGGCGACAACTCAGTTCGGTGATCACCGCGATGGCCGTGTCCTACATCCTCGTCAGCCTCGTCCGCCCGAAGGCCTACGCCGACGCCGGTCTGGACCACCGTCGGGCGGTCGGAGAGATGCGCCGCAACCACCATTTCCAGTCGATGGTCCGCTCGGGTTGCGCACACCTGATGGGCTTCCTCGACGAGGTGGGTCTGCTCACCCGGCCCGCGGCACGGATCTACCGCAAGGTGCACATGCTCTGACCGGACGCCGCCGAACGTCCCCGGCGATCACGAATCCTGGTGCGGCGGAGTGATGATCGCGGCGTTGACCAACGAGAGCAGGTCTTCGATGCCGGTGCCGTCGGGCAATTGGTCGGCGAAGTCGGTCTCCAGTGCGGCCAGGCCGTGCGCCATGGCGAAGGTTGCGACGGCGATGAGGTTACCGGGCACGCCGCCGCCCCAACCGTGGTCGGCGGCGTCGGAGACGGTGCGCGTGTGCAACTCCCATCTGCGCGCCCGTGCCGCGATTAGGTCGGGCGCCTTGTTGTCGACGAGTCGTGAGCCCATCATCAGCGTGACCGTCGCGCGATTGTCGCGTGCGAACCGGACGTAGACCTGCCCCAGCGTGGCGACGGCCTCGCCGAGCGGGGCGTCGTCCGGCAGTTGCTCGAGCGCGCGCATGTGTTCGGTGTGGAGGTTGTCGAAACCGCGGACCGCGACCGCGGTGAACAACGCCCGACGATCGGCGAAGTGGTGGGCCACCGACTGATGCGTGATACCCACCCGGCGGGCGATCGCACGCAGGCTCGCGTTCTCGGGTCCGGCCTCGTCGAGTTCGGCGACAGCCGCGACGAGCAGCGATTCCCGGACCTCGGGCGCGGTCCGCCGTCGGATCGGGCAAGCCGGCTTCTGCATGCTCGCGATTATGGCTCACCGCGTCCCTGACGTGGCACGACCTCGCCCTCGTGTGCGAGCCGGGCGGCGGGTCAGGCAGGACGTCGGCTTCGGATCTGCATGGTCTGCGTTCCGATCTGGGCGGCCAACAGGCGATTGATTCTGCGACGATGGGTGCCATGGAGCCAGCCCACGCCAGTCCGGTCGACGGCACTCGATGAGAACGACGGTGCTGGGTGTGCCCAGTAGTGCCGGCGCCTACTGCGTGGGTGTAGAACGAGCGCCCGGCGCGTTGCGAGCTGCCGGCCTTGTCGAACAGCTGCGGGCGTCGGGCACGGACGTCGTCGATGCCGGCGATCTGACGACGCGGCTGTGGTTTCCCGACCGTGAGCGACAGTTCGCGCAGAACCTCGGCGAAGAGGCGGATGCACTCGTCGAGCTTTCCACCGCTGCGGCGAGCCTGCTCGCAGCGGAGCAACGTCTGCTCGTGCTCGGCGGAAGCTGCACAGTCGCCGTCGGACTCTGTGACGCGATGGCACGTGCCGGAGAACGGCCCAGCTCGTCTACATCGACCGGCATCTGGATCTCAACACCCCCCGCTCGACGACGGAGGGCTCACTGAGCTGGATGGGGATGGCACACGCGCTGGGTCTCGAGGGGGCCGCGCCGGAGTTGGTCGATCTGATGTACCGCACACCGTTGTTGCAGCCGTCGGACCTGGTCTACCTCGGCGTTGATCTGAGTCGAGAAACAACTGATTGGGAACGCGGACAGGCTGCAGAACACAGAATCGCGGTCGTCGACCAGACCGCGCTCTGCGACGACCCCCGAGGTGCGGCCGCCGACGCCCGCCGGATTCTGGCGTCCGGACCGTTCCTGGTGCATCTCGATGTCGACGTACTCGACTTTCTGGACGCGCCGATCGCCGAGAACGTGAACGGCCGAAACAGCGGGCCGACCATCGCGATCCTCGGACAGGCCCTCGGCGCGCTGCTACAAGACCCCGACTGCTGGGGAATGTCGATCGGGCAGCTCGACCCGGCGCATGCGTCGGCAGATCGAACCGCGATACCCAGGCTGGTGTCGGCGCTCGTCTCGGCACTGAGCTCCACCTAGCCCCGTGTGGTGACACCCGCTCACTCGCGTCTGTACCGGCTCGATCCGCGGTGAGCTGATCCGGCCGTGTCCCGAGTCACCGACCCATGGAATAGAACTCGTGATTGGGTGCCACCGCCGTCAGGTGTGCGAGTCGGTTCGACGCGGCGAAGAACGCAGTGATCGCCCCGACGTCCCAGATCTCGTCATCGGTGAGCCCCGCTTGCCGGGCGCGAGCCATGTCGCTGTCCGCGAACAGTTCTGGGGTCCTGGTCAGGGCGAGAGTGAGCTCGACGATCGCGCGCTGACGCTCATCCAGGACCGCTCCGGCAGGGTTGGTTGCCACGTGATCGGAGAGGTGTGGATCCTTGGATCGCACGCGCAGGATGGCGCCGTGGGCGACGACGCAGTAGACGCATCTGTTCGCTCCAGACGAGGCGACCACGACCAGTTCACGTTCGGCCTTCGACAGCGGGCCCGGTTCCTCCATCAACACGTCGTGATAGTCGAGGAACGCTCGTAGCTCGTTCGGGCGATGCCCCAGCGCGCGAAAGATGTTGGGGACGAAACCGGACTTCTCCGCGATGGGGTGGATGCGATCGCGAAGGTCATCCGGCAGGTCGGCGAGTTCGGTCAAGGGGAATCGGCTCGTGGTCATGGCAAGGCCTTCCGTCACAGGGGCGCACCCTGCTCGCTTCGCGAGGAGCCCATGGTCGCGCCTTGCGACGTGACTCACCACCCCCGGAAGAAGGGGTCACGGCCATCACGCATGGAGTTCATGGCGGAGGTCCGCGTCGGATGGCTTCGAAGCAAGACCGGGGCGTTCGGTGGACCTTGCCAACGTGCGATGTCACATATAGAGTCCCTGCCACTGGCAGGCAGAACGCGGCTCGGCAGGCATAAGGCCAGGTCGAGGCGCGGATGCCTGATGTCGATGGGGGTCCGATGAAGAAGTCCGTTGCGTATGCAGGCTCGTGGTGGATCGTGTGGGTGGTCATCGCGGTGATGTCCGTGTCGGCGTTCTACGTCGGCAAGCTGCGCCTGAGTGAGATCCCCGACCGGGCGATCGGCCACTCGCCGGCGGCGCCTGAGGCGGGCGTCGTGCGCGACAAGTCGATCGAGTACGTGGTGACCGGCCCGGCGGGCTCGTCAGCGCGGGTGTCCTACATCGAGCCCGGGGGACGGGTCGTCGACGACAAGGTCTCCGTTCCGTGGCGGATGGTGCTCCGTACGCGCGAACTGACGACGTCCATCGGTGTGCTCACTCAATCGTCAGGTCGCGGCGCGGTGTCATGCGCGGTGCGGGTCAACGGGTTCGAGCGAGTAAGGCAGACCGGCTCGGGCGCCGACGGCAGCACGGCCGCCAACTGTCTGGTCCCGGTGGCGTAGATGAGCACCGACGAAGGGGAGCGGCAGATGACCACCAGACGCGAGCGGTTCGCTCGACTCCTACAGGGACTCTCTGCCGAGATCCGGCGGCCCGTACGCCGCGAGGTGCTGCGCGACAGGGCATCGTCGAGACCGCGGTTCGCACGCTTTCTGTACGCCTGTTCGCTGCCGGTCATCGTCATCTGGTTGCTCATCGCCGGCAGTCTCAACATCGTTGTGCCCCAGCTGGAATCGACGGTCACCGAACATGCGCAGTCTTTCCTGCCCGACGAGGCGTCGTCGGTGCAGGCGCTGGTCAAGATGGGCGAGTACTTCGGCGGCGGGGGCAGCAACAACTTCGTCTACGTACTCATGGAGGGTGACGAACCGCTGGGGCCCGACGCCCGCACCTACTACAACGACCTGCTGGCTGCGCTGACCGCGGACACCGAACACGTCAATTCCGCGATGGACCTGTGGTCGAATCCCGATCTCGCTCCGGCTGCACAGAGTTCCGACGGTCACGTTGCCTACGTCCTGGTGAATCTCGCCGGGAACATGGGCACCGCGCTGGCCATGGAGTCGACCCAGTCCGCGCGGGACACGGTCGCCGCGTCGACACCGCCACCCGGTATCGCCGTGCACGTCACCGGGCCGTCGGCGGTCGTCAACGACGAGATGGTCGCGATCAACGACTCCATCATCCTGCTGGTGTCGGTGTGCGCGTTGCTGGTCGGTGCCGTGCTGCTGCTGGTCTACCGGTCCGTCGTCACCGCGATGGTGCCACTGCTCGGGGTGGGGCTGGCGTTGGCCGTGGCCCGCGCAACGATCTCCTTCCTGGCCGGGAACGAGGTCATCAAGGTCTCGATCTTCGCCGCGGCGCTGTCTGCGGTGATCGTCCTGGGCGCGGGCACCAACTACGGGATCTTCCTGGTGGGCCGATATCAGGAGGCGCGCCGAAAGGGTCGCGACCGAGAAGACGCCTACTACGACGCGCTGGCCGGCGTCCAGCACATCGTCATCGCCTCGGCGCTGACCGTCGCGGGTGCGATGGCCTGCCTGGCCGCAACCCGGCTCGCGATGTTCAGCACGTCGGGATTGCCCTGCACCATAGCCATTCTCATCACCCTCGCGGCTGCACTCACCCTCGGCCCCGCGGTCCTGGCCCTCGCCACCAGGCTCGAGTTCGTGGAGCCGCGCGAGTCGGCGTCGCCACGACGCTGGCGCCGGATCGGGACCACGGTCGCCCGCTGGCCGGGCCCGGTACTCGCTGCCGCACTCGCGGTGCTCGCGGTCATGATCATCCCGCTCGCCATGTACGCGCCGAGCTACAACGAACGTCGCGCCCAACCGGGGGACTCACCGGCGAACGTGGGATTCGCTGCGGCAGACAGGCACCTGCCGCCCAACATCATGGCGCCGAGCGTGCTCATCGTCGAGTCCGACCATGACATGCGCAATGCGGCGGATCTGGTCGCTCTCGCGCAGATGACCGACGCCGTCGCCTCGATCGACGGTGTGAACGCGGTCCAAGGGATCACCCGCCCCCTCGGGCAGACGCTCGACCAAGGAACTCTCACGTCGCAGGCCGGGTACATCGGTAACCGATTCGGTCAGATGACATCGCTTCTGCGCGACCGCATCTCCGATCTCGACGCAATCGGTGCAACGGTCGATCGCCTGGACACCGCCATCGACGGCCTCGACACCGCGCTGCGGCAAGGGGCGGCCGGCGCGGGATCCTTGTCCGATGCCACTGCGCAATTGCAACGAACGAGCGAGTCGACACTCACCAAGGTCGACGAACTGTCGGCGGGGATCGCGCCGGTGCGTGGACTCGTCGAATCGGTCCCGCAGTGCCGGGGTGTCGACGCGTGCCGTACCGCGCTCACCGGACTGTCGGTGCTCGACGACGTTCCCACACTGCGGGAATCGGTCCGGGATCTCGCCGGCGGCACCCGCTCCCTGAGTGGCGCGCTGCCCACCGCAGCCGCGCAGATCCCGACGCTGCGCGCCACGGTCACCGACATCCGCGAGCTGATCGGCCCGCTACGCACGACCCTGGGGGCCCTGCTGCCGCAGATCGGCGAGATCCCCGACTTCCTCGACGAGGTCAGTGGCGCCTACTCGGCGGGCAGCCCCGCCGCCGGCGCCTTCTTCCTGCCCAGCCAGGCGTTGGAGAGCCCGCTCTTCCAGAGCGGTATCCCGTACTACTTCTCCGATGACGGCAAGGCGACGCGGATGATCGTCACCCCGCAGCGCGAAGGTTTCAGCCGCGACGCGATGGACGTGAGCGCGGAGGTGATCCCGACGTCACTCGCGGCGATCAAGAACACATCGCTCGCCGGATCGACCGTCAGCATCGGCGGGCCGGGCGGCATGCTCCTCAACATGGAGTCGTTCGCGCACGAGGACTTCATCGCGATCGTCGTCGCCGCCTTCGCCTTCGTGTTCTGCGTCGTCCTGTTCCTGCTGCGCAGCCTCGTCGCGGCACTCGCCGTGATCGGGACCGTCGGGCTTTCCTACCTGTCCGCGATGGGGGTGTCAGTGTTCCTGTGGCAGGGTCTCATCGGTAGTCCGCTGCACTGGTCGGTCGCGCCCATCGCGTTCACCTTTCTGGTCGCCGTGGGTGCCGACTACAACATGTTGCTGGTCAGCCGTTTTCGTGAGGAGTACGGCGCGGGCGGTGGAACCGGTCTGATCCGCGCGATGGTCGGTACGGGCAGCGTGGTCACCCAGGCCGGCCTCACCGTCGGGATCACGATGCTGGCCATGCTCGCCAGCTACGTCCACAACGTCGCGCAGATCGGCACGACCGTGGCGATCGGACTGCTGATCGACACGCTCCTCGTCCGCACACTGGTGATGCCGGCGATCGCGCGACTGTCCGGTCGCTGGTTCTGGTGGCCGACGCCGTTCGTGTCGCTACCCGCGCGAGGAGCGGATCGGGCCACGACGACCATCACCGATGACCGTCCCCTCGCCGAGATGCGCTGATAAGGCCCGGTCGACGGGTTTGGCGCCTGGCTCTGACGGGCACGCGGATATCTCACGACCCCGACGACAGGAGCGCGGCAGATGAGTCACAAGCCACCGAAGGACGTCCAGGAGGCTGCCCAGCGCGCGGTGCGATGGATCGACGACGGCAAGGCGGGTAAGGGGTTCACTGACACCGGCCGCCATCGGGCCCACCAGTTGGCCGACGGCAAGGACGTCGACGACGACCAGATCAAGAAGATGCGCAACTACTTCTCTCGCCACGAGGTGGACAAGAACGCGACCGGGTTCAACAACGGCGAGGACGGCTTCCCGTCAGCGGGACGTGTGGCCTGGGATGCGTGGGGCGGCGACCCGGGACGCCGGTGGGCGAATGCGCAGAAGATCGAGGGTGACTGACCGGGCGTGGAGGTCCGGCCGTGATGTCTAACGAGGCGACTCGAGCGCATCCGCACCCAGCACTGCCGCAGCGGCGTTACGGCCCGGGATACCGCTGACCCCGCCGCCGCGGCGAGCGCCCGCGCCGCACAACAGAAGTCGCGGATGCGGGGTCTCCACGCCCCACTGGCCGACTTCCGACACGGTCTCGGCCCACGGCCATTGCAACGGCCGGTGGAAGATGTGCCCGCCGGGCAGTCCGACGGCGTCCTCGAGGTCCTGCGGGGTCTTCGCCTCGATGCACGGCCGGCCGTTCGCATCGTGCGCGATCACCGACTGGATCGGTTCTACCAACACCGAATTCAGCGAGGCGAAGGTCGCGCCGACAGCGTGCTCGACGGCACCGGGTTCGTCGAACACCTCTGATGGCATGTGCATCCCGAAGAGCGTCAGCGTGTGTTTGCCCGCGAGCTCCGGGCCCAGGATCGACGGGTCGGTGAGCGTGTGGCAGTAGATCTCGCACGGCGGGACCTCCGGCACCTCACCACGATTTGCTTGCCGCCACGCGTCGTGCAGCTGGGTGGCGGTCTGGTTGATGTGAAAGGTCCCGGCGAAGGCCGACGCGGGCGGGGTCGACCCGTCGCGGAGTCGCGGTAGTCGGTCGAGCAGGAGGTTGATCTTGAGTTGCGACCCGCTGGCGTCCGGCTCGCAGGGGATCGGCGTCCCGTCGAGGAACGTGTTGAACACCTGCGGCGCGCACGCGGCATAGATCATCGAACCGCGGAAGGTGCCGCTCGTCGTCTCGACGGTCCCGTCGCCGGGATCGACGCCGGTGATCTCGACGCCCGTTCTGATCTCGGCTCCCGCCGAGGTCGCCGCCTGGTAGAGCGCACCCGACACCGCGCCCATCCCGCCGACCGGGACGTCCCAGTCGCCGGTTCCGCCGCCGACCACGTGGTACAGGAAGCAGATGTTCTGGCGAAGGGACGGATCATCGAGGTCGGCGAAGGTGCCGATGAGTCCGTCGGTGGCGGCGATCCCGCGGATCAGGTCGTCGTCGAAGTACTGACGGAGCAGCGTGCCCAGCGGCAGCGTGGTCAGCGCCTCCCACAGTTCGGCGGTCGACGTGTCGGTGGTGGACTTGTCTGGGCCGACGACGAGGTCGTGCATGTCGGCGGCGGTCCGCAACGGCTGGGTCATGGTCGGGAAGACGCGGTCGGCGACCACGCCGAGCCGACGGTAGAACGACTGCCACGCGGTGAAACCGAGGTCGGAGCCGGTCACCCGCCGGAACGACGCGGCCGTCGCATCGTCATCGAGGTTGTCGACGAGGATGCCGCGCGCCGGATCCGACGGCAGGGGCGTGTACGACGAATAGCGCCGTCGGATGAGTGTGACGTCGAGGTCGAGGTCGGTGATGATCTGGCTCGGCATCAGCGAGACCAGGTACGAGTACCGCGACAACCGCGCGGAGAGACCGGCGAACGGCGTCGCCGACACCGTGGCGCCGCCGACGTGGTCGGCCTTCTCGAGGACGAGCACACGCCGGCCGGCACGAGCGAGGTAGGCCGCAGCGGTCAGGCCGTTGTGTCCCGCGCCCACCACGATGTCGTCGTACGACGCGTCGTCTCCGGTACTCATCGGTCAAGCGTTCCAGATCGACCGGCGGCGCAGGATGCGGTTGTCGACATATCCTGATGCGGTGGACATCCCCTCGGTCGAGCTCAGCAACGGCACCTCGATCCCCCTGGTGGGGCTCGGCACCTACAACATGCTCGGCCGGCCGGCTGTCAGCGCCGTCAGCTCGGCGATCAAGTCCGGTTACCGCCTCCTCGACACCGCGCCCCGGTACAGCAACGAGCTGAGTGTCGGGATGGGCCTGCACGGGACCGGCGTCCCGCGCGAGGAGATCGTCGTGCAGACCAAGTTGAGCGGCGGTGACCAGGGTTTCGACGAGGCGATCAACGCCGCCAAGGAGAGCGCTCGCCGGCTCGGTGTCGCGCATATCGACGTTTACCTCATCCACTGGCCGTGCCCCAGCCTGGGCCGCACCGTCGACTCCTGGAAAGCGCTGCTTACGCTCGCCGACGAGGGATACGTCCGCACACCCGGCGTCTCGAACTTCAAGCAGCACCACCTGCAGATGCTCTTCGACGAGACGGGACGCTGGCCGGTTCTCAACCAGATCCAGTGCTCTCCCTCGCTACCGCGAACCGAGTTGCGGGACTTCATGGCCGACAAGGGTATTCATGCTCAGGCGTGGCATCCGACCGGCCGCAAGGAAGGCTTGCTCGCCGACCCGGTCATCCTCCGGATCGCGCGCAAATACGGCAAGTCGCCGACGCAGATCGCGTTGCGTTGGTCGGTGCAGAACGGCATCAGCGTCGTCCCGAAGTCGTCGCACACCGGCCGTCAGGTGGAGAACGCCGACCTGTTCGACTTCGCTCTCGACCCCGCCGACCTGGCCGAACTCGCCACCCTCGACCGCGGTGAGCGCGCCGCCCGTGACTCCGACGTCGACGAGGAGTTCTGACCCTGCCCGTCGACTGGGCGTCCGCTTTCGTTGACCGTGCGTTCTCGGGTCAGCGGATCTTGAAGATGACCATCCGCTGGACGACGAAGTTGATGACCGTAGCGGTGCCTTGTGCGACGACGTACGCCGCAAAGCTGTACAGCAGCGTTTCCTGCCAGGCATGCGACAGAAGCGTGTAGATACCGACGTTGACGAAGTAGGTCACCACGTAGAGCGCGACGACCGACACGAACCGCGCCATGCTCGGTTCGGCTCGGAATGTCCATCGACGGTTCAGCAGGTACGCGACGGTGGTGCCGAGGATGAACCCGGCGGATTTCGCGGGCCAGAACGGGACGTCCAGACCGTATTGCAGGAGGATCGTCAGCCCGAAGTCCAGAAGCCCGGAGAACCCGCCGGTGATGACGAAGCGCACCAGCTGGGTCTTCAGACCGACGTTCGTCGACGCCTCTTCGTCGTCGAGGGGCAGCTCGATCGGCATCGGCGCATGGCGTGTGGCGAAGTCCTCGTGGCTCGGTTCATCGTCATCGCGGACGTGGTCACCAGGGTCGGGTCGAGACACGCTGACACCCTAGCCGACGACGCCCTGGCAACCGTGCCGACGGGCGTGGCGGGGTTGCGACGCACAGTCGACGGGTCAGGCCCGCTGCGGGACCTCCGGCGGGATGGCCGCGAGGAGTGCGCGGGTGTAGTCGGTCGCGGGGTCGTGGAGGATGGTCGACGCCGGTCCGCTCTCGACGACCTTCCCGTCCTGCATCACCGCGACGGTGTCGCTGATCTGCTCGACGACGGCCAGGTCGTGCGCGATGAACAGGTACGTCAGACCCTTCTGACGCTGGAGTTCGGCGAGCAGGTCGAGGACGCTGGCCTGCACCGACACGTCGAGCGACGCCGTCGACTCGTCCAGGATCAGGACCTCCGGGTCGGACGCCAGCGCGCGGGCGATGCTCACCCGCTGCCGCTGGCCGCCGGACATCTCGTGCGGATAGCGGTCGAGGAAGGACGTGTCGAGGCTGACGTCGGCGAGCAACTCTTCGGCACGACTCCGCGTGCCGTCCCGGCCGTCGGTGAGGCCGTGCGTCCGCAGCGGTTCGGCGATCGACGCCGCTACCGTCATCCGCGGATCGAGCGAGGCGGCCGGGTCCTGGAACACCATGGCGACGCGGCGTCGGAGCAGGGCCTCGTCGGCACCGCGCGCCCCGATGGCCTCGACCCTCCGGCCGTCGAGGGTGACGGTCACGCTGCCCCGCACCGTCGTGCCCTGGGCGGACGTGATGAGGCCGGTGATCACGCCGGCCACGGTCGATTTCCCCGATCCCGATTCGCCGACGATCCCGAGCGTCCGGCCACGAGCGACCTGCAGGTCGACCCCGTCGGCGGCGTGCACCACCCGGCGCCCCGACGGGCCGCGGACCATGTAGTCGACGCCCAGCCCGGTGACATTCAAAAGAGGCTCGTCGTCGACCCGCTTCTGAAGGGGCGATGCGCCACCACGTTCGGTGACCTTGCTCAGCAGCGGGCGTGAGTCGAGCAGCGTTCGGCTGTACTCGTCGTGCGGGTCGTCGAACAGCGTTGTCACGTCGCTGCTCTCGACGATCCGCCCGGCGCGGAGCACCATCACCCGATCGGCGATCCGCCCGATGACACCGAGGTCGTGGCTGATCCACACCACCGCCATACCGCGCTCGCGCTGGAGTTTCGCGACGAGGTCGATGATCTGTGCCTGAGTGGTCACGTCGAGTGCGGTGGTGGCCTCGTCGGCGATGAGGAGTTCCGGATCGCAGGCCAACGCGATCGCGATCATGACGCGCTGCCGTTGGCCGCCGGACAACTGATGCGGGTATGCGCGCAAACGGCTTTCGGGGTCGGGCAGGTTCACGTCGCGCAGCAGGGTAAGGGCCCGTTCGCGCGCCTCGCCCCGCGAGAGGCCGAGATGCCGGCGCGGACCCTCGGTCAGTTGTTGTTCGACGGTGAGCAGGGGATTGAGGCTCGACGACGGGTCCTGGAAAACGAAGCCGACTCGCGAACCGTGGAGGGCCCGGAGTTTCGCCGGTGTGGCGCCGACGATTTCGGTGTCACCGAGGCGGGCCGACCCGCGGACGTACGCGCTGGGCGCGTCGAAGAGCCCGGTCGCCGACAACACGCTCAGTGACTTGCCCGAACCGCTCTCCCCGACGATCCCGAGCGTCTCACCCGGCGAGACCGAGAAACTGATGCCGTGCACGATCTCTCGCGGACCGACACCGACGACGAGGTCCTTTACGCGCAGCACCGATCCGTCGGAGTCGACGTGTTTCGAGGTCGACGGTGTGGTCACCGTCGGCGACTTGCGTTCGTACCCGCGGTTGCGCAGCAGCGTGCGCTGGCGCGGGTCGAGCACATCGCGTACGCCGTCGCCGACGAGGTTAAATGCGAAGACCGTCACGAGGATCGCCAGACCGGGGAACACGCCCATCCACCAGGCGGTGGTGATGAACCCCTGTGCGTCGAAGAGCATCCGGCCCCACGACGGGTCCGGCGGCTGGACGCCGAGACCGAGGAACGACAGCGCCGCCTCCGACAGGATCGCGAACGCGAGCGAGATGGAGGTCTGGACGATGACCGGACCCGAGATGTTGGGCAGCACATGCCGCATGAGGATGGCCGATGTCCCCACACCCATCGTGCGTGACGCCTGGACGTACTGGGTCTGTCGCACACGCAGGGTGTCGGCGCGCGCCACCCGGGCGAAGATCGGTATGTAGACGACGCCGATCGCGATCATCGCCGAGGTGACTCCCGGTCCCAGGATGGCGACGATGGCCAGCGCGAGTAGCAGTACCGGGAAGGAGAAGACCACATCGACGATCCGCATGAGCGCGGTGTCGAGGACGCCGCCCGCGAAACCCGCGACCATGCCGAGGACCACGCCCACGGTGAGGGAGATCGCCACTGCGATGACCGCCACGCGCATGCTCACCGACGCGGCGAGCACCACCCGGGAGAAGACGTCGCGACCCAGGTCGTCGGTCCCGAAGAGGTGGGACCAGCTGGGCGCCTGCAGCGCATTCGGGACGTCGATCTCGTTGGCGCCGTACGGAGCGATGAGTGGACCGAACACCGCGCACACGAGGACGACCGCGATGATGATCAACCCGATCACCGAGGTGCGGTTGCGTAGCAGCAATCGCCAGGCCGAATCGGTCGAAGGAGCTCCGGCCGATTCGTCGTCGACTCCGGTACCGGGTTCCGGCGGGTCGGGAGAGGTGAGGGTCATGACAGCCGAATCCTGGGATCGATGACGGCGTAGAGGATGTCGACGACGAGGTTGACGACCAGGAAGATCACCGCGATGAGCAGGATCGCACCCTGTAGGACCGGGTAGTCGCGCGCGGCGACCGAGTCGTAGACCAGCAGACCCAGTCCGGGCCAGGCGAACACGACCTCCACGACGATGACACCACCGAGCAGACCTGCGAACTGGATACCGGAGATGGTCAGCACGGGTACGAGCGCGTTGCGTCCGACGTGATCGAGGAGAACACGCTTGGTGCTCAGCCCTTTTGATTCGGCCGTCGTCACGAACGGTGCGTTCACCACGTCGAGCACCGACGAGCGCACGTAGCGCGTCATGATCGCCCCGGTCACCACCCCGACCGTGATCGCCGGCAGCACGAGGTGTTCGAGCCAACCGAGTGGGTCGTCGGCGAAGGGTTGGTACCCGGCCGATGGTAACCAGCCGAGCGCGGTGGAGAAGAGACCGATCAGCAGGATGCCCATCCAGAAGTCGGGCACGGAGATCCCGAACTGGCTCACCACGCGAATGACGTTGTCGGCCAACCGACCTTCCCGCAGTGCCGCCCAGAAACCGAGAGGGACGGCGATGAGCAATGCGACGACGATCGCCGCGGTCGCGAGTGTGATGGTGGCGGGAAGCCGCCCGAAGAGCATCGTCGTGACCGGTTCGCTGTTGCGGAAGCTGACGCCCAGGTCGCCGGTGAAGGCACTGCCGACATAGTTCACCAGCTGTGATGCGAGCGGCTGGTCGAGTCCGGAGGCGCTGCGCAGCGCCTCATACGATTCCGGGGTGTAGCGGGTGCCGAGTGCGATGCGGACGGGATCACCGGGCACGACCTGCATCAGGAAGAACACCGCGACGATCACGCCGAGCAACACCGCGACCGTGTAGAGCAGCCGCACGATGATGAAGCGCGCCAGCGGCGAGTGCAATGCGGTCATCTCAGCTCCTCTCCAGCCGGGCATCGCGGAACCGGATGGCCTTGTCGGGTCGGACGACATATCCCCGGAGCTGCGTCACAAAAGCCTGGGTCGACGACGGGTTGTAGAGGTAGAGGTAGCTCACGTCGTCGGCGATGATGCTCGCGGCCTCGGCGTAGATCCGCTTGCGGGCCTCGACGTCGAGTTCGGTTCGGCCCCGGTCCAACAGCGCGTCGACCTCGGGGTTCGAGTACTTCTGCGAGTTCGACGTGCCCTCGGAATGGTGTTGGGCGTAGTAGAAGTCGTCCGGGTCGATGTTGCCCAGCCAGCCCAGTAGCAGGGCGTCGAAGTCGCCGGCGGCCTGGCGATCGAGCCATGCGCCGAAGTCGAGTTGTTCGATCCGCACGTCGATCCCGACGTCGGCGAGGTTCGACGCGATCACCTGCGCCGCCGTCACCGTCTCGGGATACTCGGTGGTCACCATCAGGCGCATGTCGAGTCCGCGGATGCCGGCCTGCCGGAGCAGGTCTCTGGCGTTCGCGACGGCGGCGGCGCGGTCGAGTCTGGCGGTATAGCGGTCGTAGGGTGCGAACCAGGGACTGGTCGAGGGGATCGCGAGCTCGTTGGGCGTCGCGGTCCCGTATCCGACGACCTGGGCGATCGAGTCCCGGTCGATCGCATACGCGACCGCCTGGCGGACCCGGGTGTCGTCGAACGGTGGGGCGTCGAAGTTCATCGTGACGTACCAGTAGTCGTTGGCGACCACGGTCCCGACATCGAGTGTGTCGTCGCGGCGCAGGATGCTGAGCTGCTGGGCGGGAATGGCGTCGGTCCAATCGATCTCACCCGACCGTAGTGCGGACACCGCGGTGGTGCCCTGTGAGATGAAGCTGTAGCGGACCCCGTCGACGGCGGGTGCCCCACCCCAGTAGTCGGGATTCGACGCCAACACGATGGATGCGCCCGGCGACCGGGAGACGAACGAGAACGGCCCGGTGCCGATCGGCCTGGTCGTGATCTCACCGGATTCGACGTTGCGGCGGTTGACGATGGCCAGTCCCTTGAACCCGCCGATGCTCGTCAGCAGATTGGGGGTCGGCGCGCTGACGGTGAACCGGACCCGACGGTCGTCGAGGGCGGTGATCGACGCGATGGCCTCGAGTTTGTATGCGTTGGACAGTTCTTCGTCGATTATCCGACGGAAGGAGTATTCGACATCGGCTGCGGTCAGCGGGTCGCCGTTGTGGAACGTGACCCCGTCGCGCAGCGTGAACGTCCATTGCAGGCCGTCGGGGCTGACCTCCCAGCTCTCGGCCAGTGCCGGCCGCATCTGGAGTTGCTCGTCGGGTTCGACGAGGGTGTCGAAGACGTTCTCGAGTACTTCGAAGGTGAAGTAGGAGCTGGACTTCTGCGGGTCGAGCTGGTCGGGTTCACCGGCGATGGCGGCCTTGATGGTGTTGACGGTGTCCGACGACCCGCCACCGCATGCGGCCAGCACGGACGTGCCCAGCAAGGCGGTTCCGGCGACACCGGCGACGCGAAGGAACCCGCGGCGATCGAGAACGTCGGGTCTGCGCGGCGGAAGCTGCTCGCGCACAGATGAATACACCGACCCGCTCGGCGAATCGGTCATCACTGTCCTCCCGCCCGGCGAGTGTTCGCCTCGGAGTCTCACCGCACGTCGGACGCGCCACGGCATGCGTGGGGCGCCCCGCTGTGCAGTGTGCCCCAGCGGTACAGGTGGTGCAACCGTGCCATACCCCAGGGCAGGGCGGAGAATACCGGGAGAGGCAGGACGATCAGCCGTTGACCTTGGCGATCACGTTGTCGGCGTACCAGTTCAGATGGTCGATCTTGGTCTGCAGCGGCTCGGTGTCGTCGCCCATGACATACGGCAGCCGGAAACCGACGATCACGTCGGTGATCCCCTTGTCTTCCAGCCGCTTACATCCGTCGACGGTGTAGGCGTCCATGGAGATCACGTGGATCTCGAACGGATCGTTGGTCTTTCCCTCGGCCATGCGGATCTCGTTGATCCGGTCCAGCAGCGTCTCGAGCTCCTCGGGCGGACCGCCACCGTGCATCCAACCGTCGCCGCGGATGACCGCGCGACGCAGCGCGGCGTCGGCGTGACCGCCCACGAGTAGCGGGATCGGTTCGGTGGGCGCGGGGGTCATCTTGATCTTGGGGATGTCGTAGAACTCGCCGTGGAACTCGAAGTACTCGCCGGTGGTCAGGCCGCGGATGATGTCCATGCACTCGTCCATCCGCTTGCCGCGGCGCTTGAAGTCCACGCCCATGAAGTCGTAGTCCTCGGGCCACGGACTCGTGCCGACGCCCATCGCGAAGCGGTTGTTCGTCAGGTACGCCACCGAGCTGGCCTGCTTGGCGACCAGCGCGGGCGGGCGGACCGGCAGCTTCACCACGAACGGGGTGAAGCGGATGGTCGAGGTGACCGCGCCGAGCGCCGCGGCCTGGATGAAGGTCTCGATGAACGCCTTGCCGTCGAGGAACTCGCGATTGCCGTCGGGGGTGTACGGATACTTCGCGTCCGATTCCTCCGGATAGGCCAGCGAGTCGGGAATGGTGAAGCCGGCGTACCCCGCGGCTTCGGCGGCCTGCGCGAGCGGCGCGTAGTACGACGGATCGGTCATGGCCTCGGCATACGTGAACCGCATCATGCTCCTCGGGACGGCAGTGAAACTCCGTCCACAGTAGAACACGTTCTAGTTATTCGACATGGACTTCGTCATCGTCGCAGGTCTCCAGCGCGCAGGGGGATGGCAATTGTCGGCTGGTGGCGCCCAGGGTCAGCGAAGCCCTGCGAGGGGATTGTCCGTAGTCGCGCCGGGGCCCGGGTGTACCCGTAGTTCGCCGGTGCCGATTCGCTCGCCGCATGCCGAGCACGTCGGCTCGACCGTCATCGTCTGGCCGCAGGAGTGCGTCGACACCACTGGTGCGCCGTCCTCGGCGGTCCACCGGTCACCCCACTGACGTAACGCGGCCAGAACCGTCCAGAGGTCCCGGCCCTTCTCGGTGAGGCGGTAGTCGTAGCGCACCGGGTTGTCCTGGTACGGCTCCTTCGCCAGGATCTCGTGTTCGACGAGGGTGTCCAGTCGCTGGGTCAACACGTTGCGCGCGATGCCGAGCCGCGACGAGAACTCGTCGAATCGCGTCACGCCGAACATCGCGTCCCGGACGATCAGCAGCGTCCACCATTCGCCGACGATCTCCAGTGTTTGGGCGATCGAGCAGTTCATCTCGGCGAATGAGGCGCGGCGCATAGGATCGAGAGTAGTGGGTTGCGTGACGCAACTCAACCTGCTTGCATGAGTTGCGTGAAGCAACTCAGCAGGCAACAAGCCGTTGAAGACGGATTGTTACCCAGTTTCGGAGCAAGTCCGACCGGAGACGGTCGATGGTCGGCGACCATCGACCGTTCCTGGTGGGGATGGTCGGGCCCGCATGGCGGCGCCATCGCGGCGCTGGCTGTCCGGGTCGGCGCCGATGCAGCGCCGGGTACGTCGGTGCGCGCTCTCGATCTGCGATTCGTCGGCAAGCCCGACGGCGGGGAGTTGCTGCTGACGCCGTCGGTCCGGGAGGTCGGCCGGCACACAAGGGTCGTCGACGTCACGGTCACCCAGGCAGGCGTCGACATCGCGTCGGCATCAGTCACGACCGGGCGGGTCGGGGAATCCGCACCCACCGATGTCAGCGACCGGGTCGCGGGCGTGTCCGGCCCGGAAGGGCTCGACCCCTTCATGATTCCGCCGGAGATCGTCCCGATGGGCGCGCAGCTCGATGTGCGACCGGTCGACGGTCCGCTCGCGCTCACCGGAGCCGACGAGGCCTGGATGCGGGCATGGATCACCACCCGAACCCCGATGGCTGTCGACGCCGCCTACCTGGCCCTGCTGGCGGACTGCCTACCGCCCGCCGTCTTCCCGACTCTGACCGCGCCGCTCGCACTTCCGACGGTGGCATTCTCCATGCACGTGACGGCGCCGCTGGACGACGCCACTCCGGCGCCGATCCTCGTCCATACGCGTAACACCTCGACGTCCGGCGGTTGGTCGGTCGACGACACCACGCTGCGCGACCGCGACGGTCGGCTCCTCGCCTCCGCGCGCCAGAGCCGCCGGGTTCTCGGATGGCCGGTCCGATGACGGTCACTCGCAGCGGCCCGGCGACGCCGGCGCCGACTGTCGCGCGGCCCGGCCTCGTCCTGCTCATCCTGTCCGGGGCGGCGTTCATGGCCAGCCTCGACGTCTTCATCGTCAACGTCGCCTTCGACGACATCGGTGCCGACTTCACCGGCGCGACCCTGTCCCAGATGTCCTGGATCCTCAACGCGTACGCCATCCTGTATGCGGCGCTCCTTGTTCCGGCGGGCCGGATCGTCGATCGGTACGGCCGCAAGGGCGGCTTCCTGCTCGGTCTCGCGATCTTCACCGCGGCGAGTGCGGCATGTGCCGCGGCGCAGGGCGTCTGGTGGCTGGTGGCATTCCGCGCACTGCAGGCACTCGGCGCGGCGATTCTGACCCCGGCGAGCCTGGGTCTGGTCGTGGCGACGTTGCCGCCGGAACGTCGGGCCCGGTCGGTGCGCATCTGGGCGGCCACCGGCGCCCTGGCCGCGGCCTTCGGGCCGGCCGTCGGCGGTCTTCTCGTCGAGGCGTCGTGGCGCTGGGTGTTCCTGGTCAACGTGCCCGTCGGCGTGGCGGCGATCGTCGCCGGGGCGATCGTACTGTCCCGCCCCCAAAACGTCTCGGCCAGTGGCTTTCCCGACGCGTTGGGCGCGCTTCTCCTGGTCGTCTCGGTGGGGGCCTTGACACTCGGTCTGGTCCAGGGGAGTGAGTGGGGTTGGACGGACGCGCGGATCACCGGTGCGTGGATCGTCGCCGGGGTAGGGCTCGTCGGCTTCGTCCTCAGTTCGGCGCGTCATCCCGAACCGGTGATCTCGCCTGCACTGCTGCGGATCCGGGCCTTCTCGGTCGCGAACGTGACGATGCTGCTGTTCTCCATCCCGTTCGCCGGCGCACTTCTCGCGAACATCCTGTGGTTGCAGCAGGTCTGGGGCTTCTCGCCGATCGCGACGGGTCTCGCGGTCTCGACCGGACCGCTGATGGTGCCGATCTTCGCGGCCGTGTCGCATCGCCTCAGTGCGCGGGTCCCGGTGGGGCGACTCGTTGCGTTCGGTTGTGTGCTCTTCGGTCTCGGGTCGGCCCTCATCGCACTATCGGTCGACGCCACACCGGATTTCGCCACCGAGTTCCTGCCTGGCTGGCTGATCGGCGGTGTCGGAGTGGGCTTCGCGTTGCCGTCGATCCTCTCCTCGGCGACCGCCGACCTCCCCGCAGATCAGGCCGCCACCGGAAGCGCGGTGGTCAACATGAGTCGTCAGATCGGCATGTCGCTGGGTGTCAGCTTGCTGGTCGCGATCATCGGCACCTCGGCGGTGTACGCCGATGTGCACAACTCGTTCCTGACCGCCTGGTGGGTACTCGCGGGAATCGCTGCGCTGGGCGCGATCTCGGCGTTGGGGATGACCCCGCGAGCGGTGCCCAATTCCGCCCCCTGAGGTGTGAGGACCCATTGCTCCCTGAGGTGTGAGGAGCGCAAGCCGCCGGGCCGAGCAAGCGACGAAGGAGCGCGTCGAGGTCGACGAGCCTCGAAGGGCTTGGTGACGTGCGTCGCGAGACCCTTCGTGGCTCGCTTCGCTCGCACCTCAGGGAGCAGAAGGGGGGGGTGCGCTCGTCACGCACCTCAGGGAGCAGAAGGGGGTGCGCCTGGCATGCACCTCATAGAGCAGAAGGGGGTGCGCCTGGCATGCACCTCATAGAGCAGAAGGGGGTGCGCTCGTCACGCACCTCATAGAGCAGTGAGAGAGCAAACGTTCAGGGCCGCGTGAACCGCTCTCGGCGACCGAGGCCGCGAAGACGCACCCACTCGGCGAAGCCCTTCGGATCACGTTGCTGCACAAGGAAGAACCAGCCGAACCGGGCGTACTCCTGGGGCAGCAGCCTGCGGAGTCCGGGCTGGCTCATCAGGTAGCCGCGGTTGCGGTAGGTGAAGAACCGCTTGGTGTCGTTGTCGGGGTACTGGGTGTGCATGCGACCGCCCAGGATCGGTCGGAATTCCGCCGAGCCGTCGGGGTGGAGGTATCCCGCGCGCAGGCAGGTGCCGAACCGCACGCCCGAGCGGACCAGCCGACGGTGCACCTCCACCTCGTCGCCGCGGAAGAACAGCCGCAGGTCCGGCACGCCCACCTGTTCGAGGCACCGTGCGGAAAACAGAGCGCCGTTGAACAGCGACGCGATGCCGGGCAGCAGATCGTCGTCCTGGGTCTCACCGATGACATCTGACCCGCTCGCTTCGCTCCCGGCGTCGGCAAAGAGTTCCGACCGCTTCCGTCGCCACACGAGTCCGCGTCGCAGCGGAAAGGCGAGGGTGTCCGGGTCGTCGAGGTTGGCGACCACTGGCGACACCTCGTCGAGATCATGCCGTGCGGCGCAGTCGAGCAGCGTCGAGAGAACCGTCGGACCGTCGGGTCGGCCGTCGTCGTCGGCGCACCAGACCCAGTCGGCGCCGAGGGCGAGCGCATGCAGCATGCCCAGCGCGAATCCGCCGGCACCGCCGAGATTGCGCTCCGATCCCAGATACGTCGTCGAAACGGGCTGCGCCGCAACGAGTTCGGCGACTTCGGGTTCGTCCGCGTTGTCGACGACGATCAGATGGTCGACGGGCCGGTCCTGGCCCGACACCACGGCCAGCGACTCGGCGAGCAACTCCGCGCGACGGTGCGTGACCACGACCGCGATGACCTTCGGAGCGACGGCGCCCTCGGTCACTCCGGAGTCCCCTTCTTGTCCGCCTTCTCCAGGTCGGCGATCACCCGGCGGACGTGTGCCGCGGCGTCGGGGCCCTCATAGGCTTCGACGACCTCTTCGATGCCGCCTTCCATGCGGACCTGTCCGTGGTCGATCCACAGGGCGCGGTCGCACAGCTGGGCCAGGAACTCGTTGGAATGGCTGGCGAACACCAGGATTCCCGACCGCTCGACGAGCGCCTGGAGCCGACCCCGCGCCTTGCGCATGAAGTCGGCGTCGACGGCGCCGATGCCCTCGTCGAGGATGAGGATCTCCGGGTCGATGGAGGTCACCACGCCGAGAGCGATGCGCACCCGCATACCGGTGGAGTAGGTGCGCAGCGGCATCTGCAGGTAGTCGCCGAGCTCGGTGAACTCCGCGATGTCGTCGATCTTCTTGAGCATCTCCTTGCGCGTCATGCCCAGGAACATGCCGCGGATGATGATGTTCTCGTAGCCGGAGATCTCGGGGTCCATGCCGACGCCGAGGTCGAAGACGGGGGCGACCCGGCCGTGCACCCGGCAGGCGCCGCGCGTGGGTTCGTAGATGCCCGACAGCAGACGCAGCAGCGTCGACTTGCCGGCGCCGTTGTGGCCGACCAGCCCGATCCGGTCGCCGTGCTTGAGGTGCAGGTTGATGTCCTTGAGCGCCTCGACGACCACCACGTTCGACTCGGTGGAGCCGATGACGCCGCCCGCCGCGCCGATCACCGACTTCTTCAGCGACCGCGTCTTGGCGTCGAAGATCGGGAAGTCCACACACGCGTCCCACGTGTCCACGCGGACGCGGGTGTCTCCGAGATCGTTGTTCCTGGCCATCGAATCCGTCCCTACACCCAGTACGCCACGCGGGCCCGGTAGTTGCGCAACACCAGCATGGCCAGCACCCAGCCCACGGCGGTGCAGCCCAGGACGACGGCCCAGTGGTAGAACTCGACTGGCTCGCCCAGCAGCGGTCCGCGTGCGATCTCCAGATAGTGGAACATCGGGTTCAACTCGACGAGCTTCAATCTCGACGACGCCTCGCCGGTCGCGTTCCCGAGGCTCTGCGTCGTCCAGATGATCGGCGTCATGAAGAAGACCAGCTGCACCGCGGTGGTGAGGAGCTGGCCGATGTCGCGGAATCGGGTCGACAGGATTCCGAACACGATCGTCACCCAGATCGAATTGACCACATACAGCGCGAGGGCCGGGACGATCAGCGTGACGGTCCAGTTGAGCGGAGGCGGGAAGATCAGGAACAGGATGACGATGATGACGACGTTGTGCGCGAAGATGATCAGCGCTCGCCACACCACTCGGTAGACGTGCACGCTCACCGGGGCCGGAAGCTGTTTGATCAGCCCCTCGTTCTTCGAGAAGACCTCGGAGCCCTCGAGGATCGAGCTCGAGATGAAGTTCCAGAAGATGAAGCCGAGCGCGACGTACGGCAGGAACACCCTGATGTCCATGCCGAAGAGCTCGCCGTAGAGCAGGCCCATGGCGATCGCGGTCACACCGGTCGCGATCACGATCCACAGCGGTCCCAGGACCGAACGTCGGTAGCGCTGCTTGATGTCCTGCCAGCCGAGGTGGAACCACAGCTCGCGGCTGGCGAAACCGTCGCGGAGGTCCTTGACCGCGCGCGCGAAGCTGCGCGAATCAGAGCCCTGGGGACGCGCGGGGATCGCGTCGTCGTCTACTACCGCTGACACGAGGAGTCAGCGTACCCCTCGGCCCATCCGCTGCCCGCTGCCGGTTGAGCGGGTGACCCTCAGCAGGTTGAGCCGGTGTGGCGACCTAGAGGTACTGCCCCGTGCTATGGCCGGGTCCGCCGGCACCGCCGGGGGTGGGCATGCCGGGCGGAAGCGCGCCCTGACGCATCTGTTCGAGCTGGGCGCGGGCGGCCATCTGCTGGGCGAACAGCGCGGTCTGGATGCCGTGGAAGAGTCCCTCGAGCCAACCCACGAGCTGGGCCTGGGCGATGCGGAGCTCGGCGTCCGACGGGGTGCCCTCGTCGGAGAAGGGGAGCGCGAGACGTTCGAGTTCTTCGCGCAGCTCGGGCGCGAGGCCTTCTTCGAGTTCACGCACCGACGATTGGTGGATCTCACGCAGGCGATTGCGCGACGCGTCGTCGAGAGGAGCCGCACGCACCTCTTCGAGCAGCTGCTTGATCATCGTGCCGATGCGCATGACCTTGGCGGGTTGCTCGACCATGTCGGCGACGCTGGTCGATTCCGACGACTCGCCGTCCGTCTGCCCATCCGTGCCCGCGCCGACGACGATCACGTTGTCGGAGTCGCCGGCCGAGCCGAACGGTCCTGAGGTGGGGCCGGGTCCTGGAGTGCCTTCGATAGCCATGCGTCCCATTGTGCCCGGACACCGCGAAACGGCAGATGGCCGACGTCTATCCTCGTGCCCATGGCTTTCGACGTCGCCTACGTGCGTGGATTGATTCCATCGCTCGGCGACGGCTGGATCCACCTCGACCCGCAGGCGGGGATGCAGATCCCCGATTCGGTCGCGACCGCTGTGACCACCAGTTTCCGCTCTCTGTCCGCCGCCCCGGGCGGGGTCTACCCGTCGGCTCGCGCGAGCGCGGAGGTGGTCGACGGTGCCCGGCGCGCGATCGCCGATCTCGTCGGCGGAGACGCCGCGGGTGTGGTGCTCGGACCGTCGCGGTACGTGCTGCTGGCCGGTCTGGCGGAGGCGCTCGCGCCGCATGCGTGGCTGCGGGGTGACGTCGTCGTCACGCGTCAGGATGACGAGCCGAACATCGTGCCGTGGCTGCGCGCGGCGGATCGTTACGGCGGCCGGGTTCGCTGGGCCGAGGTCGACGTCGAGACCGGCGGACTACCGGCCTGGCAGTTCGGCGATCTCGTCACGCCCGATACGGAGGTCGTCGCGGTGACGTTGGCGTCGTCCACGACGGGGGCCGTCACCGACATCAGCGAGATCGCGCCGCTGGTCCGCGAAGCCGGCGCGCTGCTGGTCGTCGACGCCACCAACGCGGCGCCGTACATCAGCCTGGACATCCACGATCTGGGTGCCGACGTCCTCGTCGTCTCGGCCGAGCGGTGGGGTGGTCCGCGTATGGCGGCCATGGCATTTCGCGAGCCCCACCTGATCGACCGGCTGAAGCTGATGTCGATGGACCCGTCCGCGCGCGGACCCGCCCGGCTCGAACCCGAACCGCATCAGGGCGCGATGCTCGCCGGATTGGTCGCGTCGGTGGAACATCTCGCGGGACTCGACGAGGCCGGCATCGGCAAGCGTCGACGGCGTCTCGTCACGTCGATGGACGGTGTCTACGAGTATCTGCAGCGCCTCAACTATTACCTGGTCACGACGCTGTCCCAGCTCAACCATGTGAACCTCGTGGGGACCGAGGAGAACCGGATACCGCTGGCGAGCTTCACCGTGGAGTCGGTGGGTGCCGACAAGGTCGTCCGGCGTCTGGCCGACAACGGTGTCTGCGCACTCGCCGACCTTCCCAACCGCGCACTCGCACGGATGGGCGCACCCGACTTCGGCGGTGCCGTCACGGTCGGGCTGGCCCCGTACTCGACGCCGTACGAGGTCGACCACCTGGTACGAACGCTGGGTTCATTGGCCTGAAGCGCCCGACAACCCTTCCGAAATTCACTATGGTGTTGTTCGGGTTAACGACAATGTATGTTGTCATGCTGTGTCGGCAAAAACGATTGATGGTCCAGAGAAGGGCCCGCCCCGGTCGCTCACCGCTGCGGAGGCCGAGAGCTGGATGAACCTCGTCGACGGCGGCTGGGCGCTCTTCGCCCGCGTCAACGACGAGTTCGCGAAACGGGGCCTGTCCGTATCCGATCTGCGCATTCTCGAAGCGGTCTGTATAAACCGGCAGTTGAGCGTCAGCGAGGTCGCCGACGCCGTGCACATGCGGGTCAGCACGGTGTCGCGCATGATCGGCCGGCTCAGCGACGACGGCAACATCCACCGGTTCGAGTCGAAGGCCGACGGCAGACACCGACTCGTGCGTCTGACCGATCACGGTCGGCGCACCCTCGCCCTCCATGTGCACGCCCGAGATCAGGTGATCCGGCAATTCGTCGTCGACGCGATGACCCCGGAGGAGTTCACCGCCCTCGGCGTCGCGTTCCGCAAGATCCGGGAGGCCGTCGACGCCGCGGAGCCCGCAGCCGCCGACTGAGCCCCCGCTCAGCCTGCGACGCTCAGCAGCACCTTCCCGACAACGTCACCGCTGTTGAGATGGTCGTGCGCGGCGCCGGCGTCGGCGAGCGGGAACACGCGATCGACGACGGGTACGACCGTCCCGGCCTCGATCAGCGGCCAGGTCCGGGTCAGGGTCGACGCCACGACCTCGGCCTTGCCGCCGGGACCGTGCACGGGCCGAGCGCGCAGCGTGGTACCCATCACCGACAACCGCTTGGCCAGAAGATGTCCGAGGTTGATCGCGGTCGTGGTGCCGCCCTGCATGCCGATGATGACGAGTCGTCCGTCAGTGCGCAGTGCTTTCAGATTCGACTTCAGATATTTCGCGCCGATGATGTCGAGGATGACGTCGGCGCCGCCGGCGTCCTGGAGGATCTCGGCGAAGTCCTGGCTCGAGTAGTCGATGAGGATGTCGGCGCCGAACTCGCGGCAGCGCTCGAGCTTGTCCTGCGTGCGGGCGGTCACCGCGACGCGAGCGCCCATCGCGTGGGCGATCTGGGTGGCGTGGGTGCCGATGCCGCTGGACCCGCCGTGGATCAGCAGGAGCTCGCCGGTGGTCAGATGCGCGGTGTCGAAGATGTTCGACGACACGGTGCACGCCACCTCGGGCAGAGCCGCCGCGGACACCAGGTCGACGCCCTTGGGCACCGCGAGGACCTGCTCGACCGGGACCGCCACCTTCTCGGCGTAACCGCCGCCGGCGAGCAGCGCGCACACCTCGTCGCCCTCCGACCAGCCGCTGACCCCGTCGCCCAGGGCCGAGATCCGCCCCGAGACCTCGAGTCCGAGGGTGTCCGACGCACCGGGTGGCGGGGGATAGTTGCCCGCCCGCTGCAGGATGTCGGCGCGGTTGACGCCGGCCGCGACCACATCGATCACGACTTCGCCGGACGCGGGAGTCGGGTCGGGCACATCGGACAGGGACAGGTTCTCTGATTCGACGACGATGGCTTTCACCTCTTCGATGGTGTCACAGCGCACCGCAGTGCCAGGCGAGGTCCGGTCCGGCGTTCGTGTGTAACCTTGCTCGTCAGGGAAGCGTGGCAGAGCGGCCGAATGCACTCGCCTTGAAAGCGAGCGTGGGTAAAACCACCGGGGGTTCAAATCCCTCCGCTTCCGCCAAGGGCCCTCAACTCTCACCCGGGTGGGGGCTTTTTCGTGCAACGCCCGGCCTACCGGTTGGGGCCCCGAGACGTGGAAGGTAGGGACATGGGCGCCGGTGGATTCACCGTGGCGTCGTTCAACGTCAACGGGATCCGCGCCGCGCGCCGTCGTGGGTTCGACGCCTGGCTCGCCGGGCGACAGCCCGACGTGGTCGGACTGCAGGAGTTGCGGTGTGGCATCGACGACGTCGGAGAGTTCGACGGTTATCACGCAGCGATCGACGTCGGCTCCATCGCGGGACGTAACGGCGTCGCGGTGCTGACCCGCACCGAGCCGGCGGCGGTGCGCACCTGGCTGACTCACCCGCCGAAGGCTCGCGGTCTGCCCGCCTTCTCTTATGAGGGTCGCTACGTCGAGGTCGACCTCGCCGATCGGCCGCTGACCGTCGCAAGTCTGTATCTGCCCAAGGGCGGACTCCCCGCCGAGTTGCAGCGCCCCGGCTCGATGCGCGAGGCGCCCGACGGTGGCGCCAAACACGCTCGCAAGCAACGCTTTCTGGCCGGGTTCACCCGTGAACTCGAGCGCAACCGGCTCGCCGCTCGCCGCGCCGGCCGGGAGTTCCTGCTCCTCGGCGACCTCAACGTGGCACACCTCGAACACGACGTCACCAACTGGCGCGCGGCCCGCAAGATGGAGGGCTTCCTGCCAGAAGAACGCGCCTGGTTCGGCGAGATCACCGGCCCGCGCCGGCTCGTCGACGTCGTACGCGCCCTGCACGGCGACCGTCCCGGACCGCTCACCTGGTGGAGCTGGGCGGGGGCGTCGTTCGTCAAGGACGTCGGGTGGCGCATCGACCACCAGCTCGCCTCGCCCACGCTTGCCCGGCGGGCGCGCTCGGTGGTGGTCGACAAGGAGGCGTCGCCGGACCTTCGGCTGTCCGATCACGCCCCGCTGGTCGTCGAGTACGCCGAGCTGTGATCCGGGGCTCCCGCGTCCCTGATCGATGGTGGTCGCCGGGTGGCTTCGACTCGGCGCCTCGCTGGCGCTCGGTGCCGGCTCAACCAGCGGTGGTTGCGGCTCGGGCAGTTGTGGTTGCCGAGTGGCTTCGACTCGGCGCCTCGCTGGCGCTCGGTGCCGGCTCATAGCTCCTATGTCAAGCGGCGGCGGGTGTTGGGTTGTCGGCTTTGCGGGTGCGGGCGTGGTGGTCGGTGGTGAGGTGGTTGTAGACGACGCGGGCG
>NZ_SCOC01000044.1:0-34992 GCF_005502615.1 Gordonia sp. ALPHA1B1
GTGGGGGCGGGGGGAGGGGGGGGGTGGGGCGGGGGGAGGGGGGGGGGGTGGGGGGGCGGGGGGGGGGGGGGGTCCGGGTGGGCGGGGTGGTGGGGGGGGGGGGGGGGGGGGGGGGTGGGGGGGGGGGGGGGTGGGGGGGGGGGGGGGGGGGGGGGCGGGGGGGGGGGGGGGGGGGGGGGGGGGGGGGGGGGGGGGGGGGGGGGGGGGGGCGGGGGGGGGGGGGCGGGGGGGGGGGGGGGGGGGGGGTGGGTCGTCATCGCGGGGGTCCTCATCGATACGTGGTCGGGCGGGTTCGAGGACCACAGTGGGCGGTGACGCTTGCGATGTGCTTGAGGGCGACTTGAGCGACGCCTGGATAGGGTGGCGGGATGTTCATCTCTCCGACGACGATCGACGAGAACATCCTGAACTGGGTGGTCGAGAACCGGTCGGAGCACTGGGTCTCGATCGCCGAAGTGGTGACGGTGCTCGGCAACACGGTGACGATGTTGGTGCTGACATGTGCGGTCGTGGTGACACTCGCCGTGACCCGGCACCGAGTCGACGCGGTCTTCGTCGGCGCCGGAGTGCTTTTCGGATACGGTCTGATGCAGGCACTCAAGTACTCGTTCGCGCGGGACCGGCCACCCGTCGAAGACCGTCTACTGAACATCGACACCTTCTCGTTCCCCTCCGGGCACGCGATGATGACGATGGTCGTGTTCGGGCTGTTCGCTGTCGCCGCGTTTCGCTCCTCGCCCTGGGTGCGGGCGCATCGCTGGATCCTCGTGATCGCCCCCGTGCTGTCGATCCTCGTCGGCCTCACCCGAATACAACTCGCCGTGCACTGGGCCACGGACGTCGTGGCCGGATGGTTGTTCGGGGCGATCTGGGTGGTGTTCTGTACCTGGATACTGCTCCGGTACGAATCACGCCGCGGCTCCGGTGGTCTCGTCGGGGTTCAGCAGTAGACCACGCGGTCACCCGGACCATCCGCCGCCACATCTCCGGAAGCGGGGGCAGTTTGGTTCGACATGCGACTCATATTGCCCCCCCTGCTTGTGCGACCGCCTGGCTTTTCAACCGGGGGCCCGCCCGGTTGCGAGCGGGGCTAATCGACCGGGGTTCACTGTGGAGTTGTCAAGGGACTGATGCGGTCCCAGGTGTGGCCCGGGTGCGGAAGGTGCTACGCGAAAGTCTGGTGGTCTGTGGCGGCAGCGGTCAGGCGGCGTCGTCGAGTCGCATCGTGCGCCGGTTGTAGGCGGGTAGCGGTCGGCGTTGCGGGTCGATACTGGCGGGTGGGACGAGCCAGGGATGGCGGTCGAATCCCATCACGATGTCCCAGCCGTGGTGGTGGACCTGCGTATGGCAGCGCTGACACAGCAAACAGCCGTTGTCGAGGTCGGTGGGTCCGCCGTCGGCCCACGACTTGATGTGGTGGACCTGGGTATGTGACGGTGGTGCACCACATTTGACGCAACACGCGTCGCGGACGATCACCGCCTTACGTAGGTGCGCCGGATACAACCGATGGGTGTGACCCATCTGCAGCGGTACGCCCTCACTGTCGAGGACGATCTCGGTCAGGGATCCGTCGCAGGAGACCTGCTTCGCGGTGGCATGGCTGACCGTCCCGGTCCACGGCAGCGTTGCGAGTTCTCCGGTGGCGGGGATGGTCAGCAGCAGTTGCGTGCGTGGACTTCCGACGGTATCGATGGTCGCGCCGATCGCGGCTTGGTCGAGGATCAACTCGAAAGCGTCGGCACGGCGCTGCTCGGCGGTGCGACGATCTTCGGCGCCGTCGGGTTCGGGCCGTGGACACGATCGTTCGTCGATCATGGCCTGGAACTTCTCGCCGACGACCTGGGTGAGGTCGGCGCGGACTTCGACGCGGCCGTCGTCGGTGGTGTGTGCATTGACTGAGTTCAAGCTTGCATTGTCCGACGCCGGGACTGCTGTCTCGGAGGCGTCGGCGAGCGTGTTGCCGATAGCCCGCGCATGCCTGCGCACGTCTGTCGGCGTAGCACCTGAGAGCGCTTGGGCAATTAGTTCGAATTCATATCGGGAACGTTCATCCTCGGAAAGAGCGTCGCCACAACGTTTCTCGATTTCATTCATGCCTCGCACGATGGCATCGACGATCTCGCCGGAGAGTCGCCCGTCGGCGGCGTGACGAGCCAGCGCGGGCAACGCCGAGAGGGCATCGACACTCCGCATGGTGCGAAGAGCAGCGGCCGGTGCATGACCTGACTCGATCAGCAACTTCTTGGTGGTGCCGCCGGCTTTCTGAGCGACGCCGAGTTCGTCGAGTTGTGCTGCGTGGGTGACGATCTGGTGGTCGACGGTGTTGCGGATCAAGCGCAGCGTCTCGAGCGCGTCGAATGTTGCTCGGCCCGTGGGGTCGTCGGCGGGTGGGGTGGTCTCGATGAGTTGATCGAGGAGAGTGGCGAGCTCTGGCATGACTCCAAGGTACCGGAACATTCGTTCGATTTCGAGGGAATTCCACAGGCCGAGAACCGCGAATTCATCGACTGTGCAGCGCTTTTCGTTGACTGGGCGCAGATCGTTGACAGTGATGAACTTCAGTCACACCCGTTTCGATTCCCGGTCGAAAAGTGGTGGGTTTGTCACGAACGAAGGCCTCGACGGTCGCTCGGCGAGCGCCAGTGTGCTCAGCCGGCGGGGCGCACCGGGCTCGCTGTGCAGATGCGGGAACTGCTCGGTCGGCGTGAGCGGACGCCGAAATTCCCCCGGGTGGGGGACAGTCGAACGGCGTCGGACTGGGATTCACTGGACGGATGTCGAATCCGGGGCCACCCGACGATGACGCGACCATGCCCGGATCGTCCGACGGCGACGAGTCGCCGACGACGATCCAACCTGCCCGCCCGACGGTGGTCCCGGGGGTGTCACTGAACAAGGCCCCGGCGCCGGACCCCTACGCCGCCACGCAGACAGGTCCGACGCCGCAGTACCCACCGCCGTATCAGCAGCCGCCGAGTGGCTATCCTCCGCCACCCGGACAAGCCCAGTACGGCTACCCACCGCCGGGCTACCCACCGCCGGGTTATCCACCACCGGGGTACCCCCAGCCCGGATATCCCCAGCCCGGATATCCCCAGCCCGGGTACCCGCGCAGGTCCAATCGGCGCGCGTACCTGATCACGGGCGTCGCGTTGGTCTGTGTCCTCGCGCTGGTCCTCGGGGGCGTCGTGTGGTGGAAGGTGTCCTCGTCGGACGGCGGTTCCGACGACACGCCGGACCTCGTCGCCGGTCAGCTCACCGGCTCGTTCCCGACCGCGCCGAGTCCAGCCTGGAGCGTCGACGCGAGGTCGTTGGGTGGTACGGGGTACGTCTCCGGTCTGCCGCTCGAGGCGACGTACAGGACTCAGGGTGCGGTCCACGACGACCACACATTGGTGACGCTCGTGCAGGTAGGTGACTCCACGAACGGCCCGGCACTGCGGCCCATCGGGATAGACGCCGAGTCCGGCCGGGCGTGGTCGTTCGACGAACCCGTGTCCGGGTGCTCGGCCTCCATCGTGGACAGCACCATCGCCTGCCTGGGTCGGGGCGCCGCGTATTTCGTCGACGTCCGGACAGGTCGCGAGATCGGCCGTGCTCCCGCTCCGCCGCAGGCGTTCGGGATCGCGTTCAACGGTAGAGCGGCGTTCGTCCGCGACTTCAGTGGTGGCAACGAACGCCAGGTCGTGTTCCACAAGGTGACACCAGGAGGCGTGGAGTGGCAGCGAACGATCGACCTGCCCGAAGCGCTTCCGAGCGGGGACGCCTCGCAGTTCATCGCCACCGACGAGCTCGTCGCGAGCGCCGACGGCGTGGTCGCCGTCATCTCGGCCGACGACGGCCGGGAGATCTTCACGAGTCCGGGCCGGACCGGGATGTCGCCACGCCCGGACGGATCGATCCTCGTGGTGACGGGCAGCATGACAAGCGGCACACCGACGAATGGTCCGGTCGTCGTGGTCCGGCCGGACGGCACCACCAGCGACTTGGCGGGTATGAGCGTGGAGTCAGCTGCTGTCATGACTCCGACTCAGAGCGGGCGTGTGCTCATCGACGGTGCATACACCGACGTCGCAGACGGCGCGCGGATCTGGACGACGACTGATCTCCCGGCCCACACCTCGCCGACCGTCGTGCTGGCCGATGACCGTGAAGTCGTGTGGACGACGCACGACGCTGTCACCGCAGTCGATGCCATCTCCGGCCAGACGTTGTGGACGACTCCGACCGGGCCGGTCTACGGGTCGACCGGCCACGCCGTCACCGACGGCGAACGCCTCATCGCGCCCATGGCCGACGGCGGCGTGACCGCCCTGGATCTGGTGGGCGGTGCGCCGGTGTGGTCGGTGCCCCCGTCCACGATCGGCAACACCCCCGCTGCGGGTGTCACCGAACCGCGTCCGCCGCTGACGTTCGCCGTCGGCGACCGCCTGATCACGATGACCGCGACCACGATCACCGGCTTCGCGCCCACCGGTCCGGAGGCCATCGTCCCGGGCACGACTCGCGAGGCCGGCACCGCCGACGGCGGCGAACCCGAGTACGTCACGCCGTGCGGGGCGCCCCCGGTGTTCACGCCGCAGTCGTTCCGCACGTCGGCGGGTGGGCTGGGCGTGACGATGAAGGTCACCGCGAAGTGTCCCGGCGGCGACGTCCTGTACGGGCCGCAGACACGCATCACCATCTCCGACGGCAGCGGCATCGTCGCGTCGGGGAACTTCGACTTCCAGCGGGCGCCGGTCGCGGTGCCCTCGCTCGACGGGGCGGGCGAGGCGCTGACTATGGAACTCACCTATCCGCCCGGGAGCTTCTTCCGGCTGCCGGACACGCTCGGTGCCCAGGGGAGCGCGGCCGGCGGCGGCCGCTACCTCGTCGACTGCGACAAGGGCCCGACCTCCGGGGCCGCGCCGAAGCTCGCGACTCCGCAGTCGGGAACGGCCGCGTCGTCGACCGCCACCGGGGTGTCGTTCCCGGCCGGAGCCGACGTGACGGCGAGCAGCGTCAGCGCCCTCCGTCTGCAGGCCGACGCCGATCGGGCCTTCATCGTGGCAAACCTGAACAACCGGTGGGTGGCGCAGCTGAGCTCCAAACGGCCGGGTCTCGTCGCCGAGGGGCGGACCTGGACCGACCAGGCCATCCTCGACGAGTTCCTGGCACTCCGGTTGCGGTTCAACGACGTTCGGCTCCTGTGGAGTGACGAGTGGCCGGTGTTCTCGTACCGCGGCTGGTGGGTGACGGTGGCCGCGGCGACCTTCCCGGGCCCGGTCGAGGCCAACAACTGGTGTCGCGCCCAGGGATTCGGCCCGGACAACTGCTTCGCGAAACTGGTGAGCACCACGGCCGGACCGGAGCGGACGACCCTCTACTGGAAGTGACGGTGCCCGACGCCGCGCCGGTTTGCTCGGAACGATGACGAGTAATCGGTTCATCGCGATACGGTCGGGTATGGATTTCTCTCCGTCAGCGCGGTCGGCCGAACTCACCGAACGCGTGCGCACCTTCGTGACCACCGAGATCGAGCCGGTCGAACCCGAGATCCATCGGGACATCAAGACCCGCCGCGACGAGAACGGCAACCCGTGGACGCCGTCGCCGATCATCGCCGAACTGCAGAAGAAGGCCCGCTCGGAGGGGCTGTGGAACCTCTTCCTGCCCGCCGAGCACGCCGGCCGCTATGCCGCCGACTTCGGCACCGACGGCGGCGCCGGGTTGACCAACTCCGAGTATGCGCCGATCGCTGAGGCGATGGGATCGTCCGGGCTCGCGCCGGTGATCTTCAACTGCAACGCCCCCGACACCGGCAACATGGAGGTGTTGTTGCGCTATGGCACCGACGAGCAGCGCAAGCAGTGGCTCGAACCCCTTCTGACCGCCGAGATCCGCAGCGCCTTCTGCATGACCGAGCCGGCCGTCGCGTCGTCGGACGCCACCAACATGGCCGCGACCGCCGTGCTCGACGGCGATGACGTCGTCATCAACGGGACCAAGTGGTTCTCCACCGGCGTCGGCCATCCGGACTGCAAGGTCCTCATTTTCATGGGCGTCACCGACGCCGAGGCCGACCGGAAGTCGCGGCACACGATGGTGCTCATCCCGATCGACGCCCCCGGCGTCACGATCGACCGGATGCTCACCACCATGGGCTACTTCGACGAGCCGTTCGGCCACGGCGAGGTCAGCTTCGACAACGTGCGCGTCCCGGCATCGAACATCTTGCTCGGACCCGGCCGCGCCTTCGAGATCGCCCAGGGCCGGCTCGGTCCGGGTCGCGTGCACCACTGCATGCGGGCGATCGGACTCGCCGAGCGGGCACTGGAACTCGGTGTGCGTCGCGCACTCTCGCGGGAGGCGTTCGGCAAGCAGCTCGCCCGGCTCGGCGGCAACAGTGAGCGCATCGCCGACGCCCGCATCGCGATCAACCGGTCGCGACTCCTCGTCCACCACGCGGCCTGGTTGCTCGACCAGGGCATGTCCCGCGAAGCCCTGTCGGCGGTCAGCGAGATCAAGGTCGAGGTGCCCAACATGGCACTCGACGTCATCGACCTCGCCATCCAGTTGCACGGCGGTGCCGGTCTCACCGACGACTTCCCGCTCGCGCAGGCGTGGGTGGGCGCGCGGTCGCTCCGACTCGCCGATGGCCCGGACGAGGTGCACCGCAACGTGGTTGCGCGCATCGAGTTCGGCAAGTACCGCTGATCGGGGGACGAGGATGACCAACGAGGTGACCGGTGCGGGCGAGGTCCGCACCGAGGATGCATTCGACGTCGAGGCGATGGCCAAATGGCTGGAGGCCAACGCCGCGGACCCGACCGGTCTCGACGCCGTGCCGGAGGTCCGTCAATTCGGCGGCGGTGCTTCGAATCTCACGTACCTGCTGCGCTATCCGTCCAGGGATCTGATCCTGCGCCGGGCGCCCCGGGGTACCAAGGCGCGGGGCGCGCACGACATGGCACGCGAGTACCGGATCCAGTCCGAGCTCGCGACCGCCATCCGCTACATCGCGCCGATGATCGCGTTCTGCGACGACGAGTCGGTCCTGGGTGCGGACTTCTACGTGATGGGCCGCATCGACGGCGTCATCCCGCGGACCGAGTGGCCCGCCGACGTCCCGCTCGACGCCGAGCAGGCGCGCCGGCTCTGTCTGAACTTCATCGACACCCTGGTCGAGGTCCACTCGGTCGATCCGAGCACGACCGGACTCGCCGATCTCGGCAAGGGGCCGGGTTATGTGCGACGGCAGGTCGAGGGCTGGTCGGCGCGGTTCCGCAATGCGCACACCGACGACGTGCCCGACTTCGAGTCGACGATGACGTGGCTGGCCGACAATCAGCCCGACGACGTCGCCAACTGCGTCATCCACAACGACTTCAAGCTCGACAACGTCGTCCTCGACAAGGACGATCCCACCCGGGTGATCGGCATCCTGGACTGGGAGATGGCGACCCTCGGCGATCCCCTGATGGATGTCGCGGGTTCGATGGCCTACTGGATCCAGGCCGACGACCCGGATGCCATGCAGCTCATGCGACGCGTCCCGACGCACCTGCCCGGCATGCTCAGTCGTGCCGAGTTCGTCGAGAACTATTGCGAGCGTATGGGATTCGACATGACGCCGGAACGCTGGCGCTGGTATGAGGTGTTCGGACTGTTCCGGGCGGGGGTGATCGCCCAGCAGATCTACTACCGCTATTACCACGGCCAGACCACCAACAAGGCGTTCGAACGTCTCGGATACGCGGTCGGGATCATCGCGCAACGGCTGGACGACCTGCTCGTGTAGCCACCCGACGAAAGGACCGCCATGGCGGAGGACGTGGTCACCCCGTCGGGTGCCGGCGGAGGATCGCCCGACGAGATCCGCATGAGCGGTTACCGTCCGGAGCTGCGCCGAACGCTCGGCGGGTTCGCGGTGTTCGCGATCTCCTTCGCGTTCATCTCCGTCGCGGTCGGGATCTTCGCCACCTACGGCAGCGTGCTCACCACGGCGGGTCCGGTCGGGAGCTGGTTGTGGATCGTCGCCGCGGTCGGCCAGACCCTGATCGCGCTGGTCGTCGCCCAGTTCGCCGCCCGGATCGCACTGAGCGGGTCGTCGTATCAGTGGGCGTCGAGGCTGGCGAACCCGAAGATCGGCTGGTTCTTCGGCTGGCTGAGCTTCTGGTACCTCGCGATCGGCGTGGTCGCCATGGACAACGCGCTGGCCAGTCAGGCGCTGATGCCGCTCGCCGGGATGGCCGAGAACGAGGACGTCGCCCGCGTCATCGCCCTTGTCGTGCTCGTCATCCAGGCCGTGCTGGTGATCGCCTCGACCCGGTTGCTCGGCCTGTTCACCTCCGGCGCGGTCGCGGTCGAGTTGGCGATCGTGGCGATCCTGATCCTGGTGCTCGCGGCGGTGATGGTGTTCAGCGGAAGCGGTCACCCGGGCAACCTGGTGTCCGAGGGAGTGGCCGCCGGTGCGCCGGACTACTGGGCGATCGGTGGCGGGGTGATGGCCGCGATGGTCATGGGACTCACCACCCTGGTCGGGTTCGATTCCGCGGCCAACCTCGCCGAAGAGGCGAAGGATCCGTTCCGCAGCGTGCCCCGGGCGATCGTCGGATCAGTGGTGGCCGCCGCGGTCCTGGGACTGGTCTTCCTCATCGTCCTCACAACGGCGATCGAGGACGTCCAGGCGGTCACGGCCGACGGGTCGCCGGTCGCCGCGATCATCCGGGAACAACTCGGGCCGGTCGCCGAGCGAATCCTGCTCGCCTGCATCGTCTTCGCGATGTTCGGCGCCGGCATGGTGGTGATGGCGGCCTGCGCCCGGCAGGTCTTCGCGATGGCCCGCGACCGTCGCTTCCCGGCGCACCGGCTGATGGCCAGGGTCAACCCCCGGACCCAGACACCGGTACCGGCGACGCTGCTCATCCTCGGCGTCGGGGTGGTGCTGATGCTGGCACTGCCCGGGGCGGCGCTGATCGAGCTGATCATCGCGTCGACGATCCTGCCCGCGCTCATCTACGGCGGGACCGTCGTGCTGTACCTGGTCGTCCGAAAGCGGTTGGAGCGCAAGTCCGGTGGGTTCAGTCTCGGACGCCTCGAGGTGCCGGTCGCGATCGCCGCGCTGATCTGGGTGGGGGTCGCCCTGTTCGTGCTCGTCACGCCCGACGACGCGCGGGTACCGACCCTGATCGTGCTCGGGCTGATCGCGGCGGGTGGCCTCTACTTCGTCGCTCTGCTGTTCGGACCCGGTCGCGTCCTCGAACACGAACCCGGCACCGACGAATTCGACGCGCCCGCTCAACCGAATCGCGCCGAACCGGACAGAAGCTAGTCGAGACCTTCCTGCGCGCCTCGATCACCGCGTCGGACACCGGCGCGCTGGACGAGGACGATCGTCGTCCCGAGCAGACCGACGGCCAGGCCCACCAGGCACACGGACAGCGCGCGATCGCCACCGAGATCGGTGACCGCGACGACCACCGTCGCCACCACCCACCCGATCATCCCGACCACGATCACCGGCTCCGGGGCGCGCAGCGCGCGGGGGAGTTCGGGGATCTCGAGTGTCGTGGACATGGACAACAGGGTAGCTTTCGGAACGTGCCACACGATGAGCCGAGTGAGTCTCGCGATCTGAGGTCCTCCGACATCCCGGGTGCGGACACGTCGAGGGGGAACCTCCCCACCGAGCCCGACTTTCCCGCGACCACCCCGGGGCCGGATTCGGCGGTCCCGCGCGGCCCGCTCGACCGGTTCTTCAAGATCTCCGAACGTGGTTCGACGATCAACCGCGAGTTCCGCGGTGGCCTGGTCACGTTCTTCACGATGGCCTACATCGTGGTGCTCAACCCGATCATCATCGGCGGTATCCCGGGCGGTGACAAGAACACCGACGTCCTGGGCAACGTCCTGCCGCTGGCGCAGGTCGCCGCGGTCACCGCGCTCGTCGCGGGCGTGATGTCGATCCTGTTCGGCCTGGTCGCCAACTATCCGTTCGCGATCGCGGCGGGTCTCGGCATCAACAGCCTGCTGGCGGTGTCCATCGCGCCGCAGGTGACCTGGCCCGAGGCAATGGGTCTGGTGGTCGTCGACGGCATCATCATCGTCCTGCTGGCCGTCACCGGATTCCGCACCGCGGTGTTCAACGCGGTGCCCGCCGAACTGAAAGCCGCGATCGCGGCGGGGATCGGCCTGTTCATCGCGTTCATCGGTTTCGTCGACGCGGGATTCGTCAAGCGCGTTCCCGACGCCGCCGGCACCACCGTCCCGGTGCAGCTGGGCAGCGACAACTCGATCTCCACGATCCCCACACTGATCTTCGCGGTCGGGGTGCTGCTGATGGGCGTCCTGGTGGTGCGTCGGGTCCCCGGCGGCCTGTTGATCGGTATCGCGATCACTACGGTGCTGTCGATCGTGCTGGAGCGGATCTTCGATTACGGGTCCAGCGTCGCCAACCCCTCCGGCTGGGGTCTCAGCGTGCCCGACATCCCGAGCGCCCTCGGCGGTCTGCCCGATCTCAGCCTGATCGGTGACGTCGACCTGTTCGGCGCGTTCACCCGGATCGGTGTGCTCGCGGCGTCGGTGCTGGTGTTCGCGCTGGTGCTCTCGAACTTCTTCGACGCCATGGGCACGATGACCGGCCTCGGCAAGGAGGCCGGGCTCGCCGACGAGAAGGGCAACCTGCCCGGGGTCGGGCGTGCGCTGGTGGTCGAGGGGACCGGCGCCATCGCCGGCGGTGCCGCCTCGGCGTCGTCGAACACGGTGTTCGTCGAGTCTGCGTCCGGTATCGCCGAAGGTGCGCGCACCGGCCTCGCCAACGTGGTGACCGGAATCCTGTTCCTGGTCGCGATGTTCCTGACACCGCTCTACGAGGTGATCCCGCTCGAGGCGGTCGCCCCCGCGCTGGTGGTCGTCGGCGCGATGATGATCGGCCAGCTCACGACCGTCGACTTCAAGCGGCTCGACTATGCGCTCCCGGCCTTCCTGACCGTGGTCACGATGCCCTTCACCTACTCGATCGCCAACGGCATCGGCATCGGCTTTATCAGCTGGGTCGTGATGGCGACCGCGGCGGGCAAGGCCCGCACCGTGCATCCGTTGCTCTGGTTCGTCGCCGCGATCTTCGTCGCCTACTTCGCGCGCGGACCGATCTCCGACCTCATCGGCTGACGGACTTGGTCATCTGTCCGGGTTTGCCCGTTTCGGTGTCGTCCACCCGGTTCAATTTCGTCGCGGACGGGCAGTGAGGCCGATTTCCTGGCCTACGATTTGGCAATGCATGCACCTTATGGTGACGGAAGTCTGTCCGGCGACCTGTCCCTCGCCGTGGTGCGCCTGGCGCGCCGACTCCGAGGTCGGCGGGAGAACAAGCTGGTCTCGCTCACTCAGCTGTCCGCCCTCAACACGCTGCACCACGAGGGCCCGATGACACCAGGTGCGCTCGCGGCCGCCGAGCGGGTTCGCCCGCCGTCGATGACCAGGGTCATCGCCTCGCTGTCGGATCTCGGGATGATCAAGCGCGAACCCCATCCCACCGACGGCCGTCAGGCCATCGTGACGTTGTCCCCGGAAGGCGTCGAAGTCGTGACCGACGAACTCGCCGCCCGCAAGGCATGGTTGAGCGACCGCCTCGCGGAACTGTCCGCCGAGGAGCGGGACATCCTGCGCGAGGCCGTGCGCATCGCCAACAAGATCCTCGGGCAGGCCGACACCGACGTCCCGCGCTCACGCGCGATCTAATCCCGCTCCCTGAGGAGTCCCGGAGCTTGCGGAGGGACGTCTCACCGCTCCCTGAGGAGTCCCGGAGCTTGCGGAGGGACGTCTCTCCGCTCCCTGAGGAGTCCCGGAGCTTGCGGAGGGACGTCTCACCGCTCCCTGAGGAGTCCCGGAGCTTGCGGAGGGACGTCTCGAAGGGTCAGAAGAACGTGCCCGAGAACGGGGCGCGGTCGGTCATGAACGCGTGGTCCAGCGCGCGCAGCGTCGCCGGGGAGTCGACGCGCAGCCGTCCCGCCGCCGCGAAGGCCGAGGGTCGGATCCCGCCGAGGTAGATGCTCGACAGCACCGAGATGTCGAGCGAGACGGTGGGCGTCGCACCCGACTTCGCCGGCGCGACAATCGCCCCGCCCTCGCGTACCGAGATGTCGAAAACGCCTCCGTGACCGCGGAATTCGTCGGTCACCTCGATCACGGCGTCCAGGTCGGCGGCATAGTGACGGGCGCCGAGGGCGGCCGGGACGTCGAGGATGCGCAGCCACATCGTGTCGGCGGTCCCGGTGACCGACACCGACCGCGGATTCACGAGTTTCTGTGACAGCGGGTCGTCGACCGGGATGGTCGCGGTGAGCGAGGGGATGAGGTCGAGGCTGATCAGGACGCGCCACAGATCGGTGTGTGCGTCGTCGGTGACCGCGAAGACCTCGTTGACCTCGCCGCGCACCGCGCCGGTCTCATCCTTGTAGATGCGGTAGCTCGCGTAGCCGTCGGCGTGGAGCAGGTAGTGCAGACCGCTCGCCGACAGCGGCCGCTCCGACGCCCGGTCGGCCAGGATGGGATTCCACCAGGCGGGGGTGCGGGTGAGCGCGCCCGGGGTGGTCAGCGTCCACCGTGCGTGGAGGTCGGGGATCGCGGCGGCCACCGCGTCGGCGTCGGCATACCGGACGGTGGCATCGTCGGGCTGGGCCGCGCGCATCTGGGCGCCCGGGCTCAGCGACACCGAGTTCGCGAAGCATGCCGGTCCGAAGCCGAAGCGTTCGTAGATGGTGCCCTCACTCGCGGTGAGGATTCCGAAGGTGTACTTCTCCGATTCCCACTGCTCGACGAGTTCGGTGAGCATGCGGCGGAGGATGCCACGCCGCCGGTGGGTCGACGCCACCGAGACCCACGACAGTCCGGCCGCGTCGGACACGCCACCGCCGGGCAGTGACATCGACATCCGGTAGAACATCGCCACGCCGACGAGGGGCCGCGTGTCCAACCCGGTGTCGCGCACCAGCACGACGTCGTCGTCGGCGACCTTGCCGCGCAGATCGGCGACCTCGTCGTCGGGCAGCGGATTACGCATGGCGAACGCGCGGGCATCGGTGGTGATGATGTCGGCCCAGTCCGCGTCGGTGGCGCGAGCGAGGGACAGACGTGACATCGGAGTCGAATCGCTGGTCACGCCCTCCACAGTTTCACACCCGTGCGCTGCCGGTTTCGTCCGGGTGGCAGACTGTTGCGGTGCCCGGGCTCGCAGTGAACGTGATCGACATCGACGACCCGGAGGACCCGCGCGTCGACGACTTCCGCGACCTCAACTCCGTCGACCGCCGGCCCGATCTCCCGGTTCTGCCCGGCGGGCGCCCGGGTCGCGGTCTGGTCATCGCCGAAGGTGTTCTCGTCGCCCAGCGGATGATCGCGTCACGGTTCGCGACCCACGCCTTCCTCGGTGTCGCGAAACGCCTCGACGAGCTCGACGCCGATCTCCGTGATCCCGGGCTGGCCGGCGTCCCGTTCTTCCGCGCCACCGCCGAGGTCATGGCCGAGATCGTCGGCTTCCACCTCAACCGCGGCGTGCTCGCCGTGTCGCGCCGACCGCCCGTGCTCACGGTGCCGGAGGTCCTCGAGAGCGCGCGGACCGTTGCGATCCTCGAAGGTGTGAACGACCACGAGAACATCGGGTCGATCTTCCGCAACGCCGCCGGATTGGGCGTCGACGCAGTGCTTTTCGGTCAGGGTTGCGCCGACCCGCTGTACCGCCGATGCGTGCGGGTGTCGATGGGCCATGCACTGCTCGTGCCGTTCGCGAGGTTCGACGACTGGCCGCGCGGCCTGGACCTGGTGCGGGAACGCGACTTCCAGCTGGTCTCGTTGACGCCCGATCCCGCCGCCGTGACCCTGGCCGAAGCCGTCACCGCCGAGAAGGTCGGCTTCCTGGTCGGTGCGGAGGGCCCCGGTCTCACCGCGTCGGCGATGGCGGCCACCGACGTGAAGGCGCGCATCCCGATGAGCCGGGGCACCGACTCGCTGAACGTGGCGACCGCTGCGGCCGTTGCGTTCTACGAGCGCGCCCGGTCGGGCACCATGGGATCGTGACCGTCGAGCGGGAGGGTGTCGAACCGACGCCGTGGGCCCTGGGGCTGATCGTCGGTGCCTCGTGCGCGCTGTTCGCCGCATTCGTCTTGGTCGGCGTCTACCTGCTCATCGGCGAGATCCTGCGGTTCCTCGGAATCGCCGCCGTATTGGTCGTCGCGGGCGGACTCGGGTGGACCCTCTGGGAGTTCCGGGCGCGGCCCGTGTGGCGGTGGGTCGTGTGGGGATTGCTGCTCGGCTTCCTCGCCGGGGTCGCGTCGTCGATCGCGCTGCTCGCGCTGGGACGCCCCGCACCCTAGAACCCGAAGTACTCGCGGATGCGCCCGCGCTTGCGAGCGTCCTGACCGGGCGATCCCGTCCGCTCCCGGACGCGCGAAGCCGTTGCGGCGCGGTAGTTCTCGTAGTCGGCCGCGGTCGGTTCGTATTCGGTCGGGTGCAACGCGAAGCAGGTGACGGTGATCTGGGCCGGGTCGAGATCGGACTCCGCGAGCGGGTGGGTGTAGCGGAACCCGAGCCACGCACGGTTCGATTCCTCGGCGAGGTGCGCGGGATGGAAGGGGAGCGACATGGGTGCGGTGGGCACGCCCTCGGCGTGGCTGAGCGGGTGTTCGCCACCCCAGAACGGCTTCTCGAACGTGAACGGCAGGCCGTGGTCCTCGTGGATGGTGACCGGGTCGGCGGCGAAGGAACGTCGAAGCGTCCCCGACTCCCACCGGGCGAACACTCCGAGTGAGGAGTCGGGCTCGGTGTAGAGGAGGGTTGTGGTCGCGCTGGGACGAATCCGCGCGAGCGCGCGGGTCAGCGTCGACGGCGTGGTCGTCTCGAACAGCGAACACGACACGACGGCGAGCGGGCCGTAGAACCCGGCGTAGACGTGGGTGTCGCGGACCGCGGCAGCGGACGCGAGATCGGTGTCGACGAGAGGGACCAGGACGCTGTCACCGAAGACGGTCGTCGCAACCTGCTGGGCGTGCTGCGAGTCGTTGGCCGGATGCGAGCGGAGAATCGCGGCCGGGTCGTCGGTGTCGATGAACCAGACCGTCGCCGCGCGCGCGGAGGACACTCAGCTGTTCCCGTTGCTGCGCACGCCGAGCAGGACATCCTCCCACGCCGGGACCGCCGGTTTACGTGCCTTCTTGCGGCGCGGACGTTCGGGGCCGGACGACGGTGCGGGCACCGATTCGTCGGCGTCGGCGTCGTCGGCGTTGGAAGTGGCCGCCGCGTCGTCCGTGTCCGAGGCTTCGGCGGTGTCGGCGGACGGCTCGTCGTCGAATCCGAAGTCGAACGGCACGGCGCCGTCGTCCTCGGCCGCGGTGCGGCGGTCGTGCCGGGCGCGCTGCGCACCGATGATCGAGGCCGCGTCGATGGTGACCTCTTCGCGTCCGTCCGGGGTCGTCTCGACCGCGACTTCGGGGGTGGCGACCGGGGTCAGCCGACGACGGGGCGCGATGGTCTCGGGATGGGTGAGTTCGTCGGCCAGGTCGTCGAGCGGGTCGACGCTGCCACCGTGCGATCCCGGCTGGTAACGCCAGTGCGCCAGGTTGTCGGTGCGTCCGACGCTCCACGCGACCTGAACCACCCAGTACCCGTCGTCGCCCTTCCATGCGTCCCAGTCGGCGTCGTTGGGATTCTGGCCGTAGGCGAGGAGTCCCTCGGCGACCGATTCGACAAGGGTCGCCACTGCCGGGCCGTCATGGCGGATGGGATGCGCGGCGCCGGCGAGTTCGGTGGCGCGGCTGCGTTCGAGGAGGACCGGGTGGGCGAAGCGTTCGATCTTGTCCACACCCACCCCGGCTGCGGCCGCCACCTCGGCGACGGTTGCACCCGCTCGGATTCGTGCCTGGATCTCGCGTGGCCGCAATGCACTCTCCATCTCGATCTCGATCTGTCCCAGTCGTGAGATGTCGCCGCGGGCGGCGGCGCGGAGGCGTTCGTCGGAGGCGATCCGGAATTTCTCGCCCGATTGCGGGTCCTGGCAGATGACATGGGAGCCGTCGGTTTCCACCCCGACGACGCGGAGCTCACGCATCTGCTCCTCCTCCGGTCGGTGCACGCATTGGGGTCACATTAACTCACCGATCTGCCGGTTCACTGTGGGACACGCGGCAAAACCGCAGTTCAGCACGCGTGGGGCGCAAGCGACGCCAGCGATCGATGCGTCATATGTGGTCTGTGGGAACCAGGCTACCGGTTCGGTGAAGCACCACCGGCGCGCCGCAACGATCTGTGCGGCGCGCCGGCGACGAGGTGTCGAGGAGGCGATCAGAGGCGCTCGACGATGTAGTCGATGCACTGGGTGAGCTTGCTGACGTCCTCCGGCTCGATGGCCGGGAACATGCCGATGCGCAGCTGGTTCCGGCCGAGCTTGCGGTACGGCTCGGTGTCGACGACCCCGTGCGCGCGAAGGATCTTCGCGACGGCCGCGGCGTCGACATCGTCGTTGAAATCGATGGTGCCGACGACCTGGCTGCGGTTGGCCGCCTCGGTGACGAACGGCGTCGCGAACTCGCTCGCCTCGGCCCACTGGTAGAGACGCGAGCTGGAATCGGCGGTGCGCGAGACGCACCAGTCGAGGCCGCCGTTGTTGTTCATCCACTCGATCTGGTTGGCGAACAGCAGCAGCGATCCGACGGCCGGGGTGTTGTAGGTCTGGTTCTTGCTGCTGTTGTCGACGGCGGTCGGCAGCGACAGGAACTCCGGGCACCAGCGATCGGTCTCGGCGATCTCGGCGATGCGTGCGAGCGCGCGTGGGCTCATCAGCGCGACCCAGAGCCCGCCGTCGGCGGCGAAGCACTTCTGCGGCGCGAAGTAGTAGACGTCGGCGTCGGCGACGTTGACGGGCATACCGCCCGCGCCCGAGGTGGCGTCGATGGCGATGAGCGCGTCATCCGAACCGGCGGGACGGACGACGGGCACCGCGACGCCCGTCGAGGTCTCGTTGTGTGCCCAGCCGATGAGGTCGACGCCGCCGAAGTCGTCGACGGTCAGCGCGGCCGGGTCGGGCGCGGTGCCGGGGTCGGTCGAGATGACCGCGGGCGAGTCGAGGAAGGGGGCCTTCTTCGAGACCGTCGCGAACTTCGACGAGAACTCGCCGTAGGTGAGGTGCAGCGAACGCTGCTTGATCAGGCCGAACGCCGCGGCGTCCCAGAATGCCGTGGTGCCGCCGTTGGAGATCACGACCTCGTAGCCCTCGGGCAGCGAGAACAGGTTCGACAGACCCTCGCGGATCGAGCCGACGACGTTCTTCACCGGTGCCTGACGGTGGCTGGTGCCGAACACCGACGCGCCGGTGTCGACGAGGGACTGCAACTGCTCGGGGCGAACCTTCGACGGCCCGCAACCGAAGCGGCCGTCCGACGGCAGCAGGTCGGCGGGCAGGGTGATGGATGCGGTGGCGGCTTCGCTCATGACAGCAATTCTAGGGAGTGGCCCCGGCCACCTCGGGTTCGGTCCCTGCAACCCGGCGAACGGTGCGGGTTCTGGGTCGAATGGCCGCCGCACAGAGACGCTGGCTTCACCGAAAGCTGCGCTGGTTGCGTCCCGACCCCGGGCAACCAGTTGCATATCTCCGTCGTAGTCAGGGTGAAGGCCATGTGGGGTACTGCGGAAGCACAGGAACGAGGTCTCGCTGGACGGGTTCCAGTGAAACCGAAACGGTATCGGCAGTTAGATCGGAGTCGCGGTACGCAGGATGACTTCGTGCCAAGGCAAGCCCATGATCCGCGCATCGTGATAGTCGTGCGTCGTCGAACCGAACGCCCTTATACGAAACTTGCCACGGAAAAAAGGCGTCAAATCGAGGTGCTCGGTCACCAGTTTCATGAATGTCGCCACGCGGACGGTCAGCGCGTGGGTCCTTGGCATCTGCTGGACGGACGGCGTCTATCTCGAAACCCCAACCTGCAAGGGGGCCGCCTACTTTCGGATCGTCCGCGAACTCCGCAACGAAGCCGAAATTGTATAAACATCCAATTGCCTTGATGCTGGTCGGTGTCGACTGAATTGACACCAAATGCATGAAAATCGTTCCGCTGCGCGCGGTTAGGTTCCCAGGGTCACCGCTGAAGTCGTCGCCTCCGAACCTCTCGTATGCCTCGGCGGCAGCGCGTTCCGCGCCGGGGTAGTTGCGGGAACCTGGCACACCTAGCAGCGAAGCGGCTTCACCTGTGGCTCGGACCACCTCGCCCTGGCGCGAGAACAGGCTGATGCCTGGTTCTGCCGACCAGACGACCGTGAAGTTGCCAGCGAGATCTGACGGGAACCTGTAGTCGCGGGCGTCAACAGATCGAGGTTCAGTGACTGGTGTGGCATGTTCTGAGCTTGAGAGGTTCGCTGGTACGTCTGGGCCCGCACAGGCTGCGACAAGGAGTGCCATCGCTGGGAGAAGTGCTGCCGCTTTAGCCAGTTTCATTCTCGAGTTCCGTCCAGAATCCATTCCCGATACGTCGCTAAATCGGACCCGTCATACCGGCTGTTCTCTGGCGTCAAACCTTCCTCTACGCCTTCGTCCCAGTAGTCGGCTTCACCGCCCGGCGCGAACTCTTTCTGGTACTTGGTCGCCAGTACGGTTCTGATCGCTTGATCCAGCTGACTGGCATCACCGTTTGACTGTGTCAACATATCGGATAGTGGTTTGAGAGTGCCGCTTGAGTCGTACCATTCAGCAGGTCCCGAAACACCCGAAGTCGTGAGCATGGAGTAAGCGAAAGATAGCTTTTGCGATTCGCTGTCACCAACTCCGAATGCTTTGTCAGCTGAGGGGAGATTGAATGGAACGTCGTCGTTGATTTCGGGCCCGGAAATCCAGGGGGCCACGCCACCAATGAGGGCGGATGGTACCGCGCCGTGTGGGACCAGCGTCAAGGCGTAACTGGCGGAGGAAAGTATCTTAACGGTGTTCTGAGTCGCGGCTTCTGATCGCTGGACCTCGTTGTCGCGATCGAGTTCTTGATCATATTGAGCACCGTATATTCCGGACTGTCCTAATTGCAGCAATTCGCCGCTGGTCAGGCCGAGGCTCTGAGCCAGGTGTGGTTCGGAGAGAACCAAGGAAGCGTTCATATTGGCGCGGGCGAGTAGGTCCCGATATAGCTCAGTCGCTGCGTTTATCCCGTCGGGATTTTCGTCTGTAGGGTCGCCACCGTTGGGCGAGTCGTCTGACGCGATCAGGCTAAACATGCGGATCGCTCGTGCTCGGAATTCGTTGGGTCGTTCGTGGTCGGCAAGCTCAAGATCGGGATGACCGTGTATCTGCGGTGATGAATCGGGATTCGCGAGGTAATTGAGGTAGGGTAGCGAGGCCTTTCTGAGTGCATCTGCCAGGTGAGGGTTGATCTTTCCTAACGCATCCCCGTCGTCATTGGTGTTCATCAGGCCCTTGAAGTTGTTGTTGCCGTCTGTAGAGGTTGCGAAATCCCACAGACCAGCGTATGCGCGGTCGGCTTGCGCAATCTTTGCAGGATCTCCCGTGCTGCTGTACTCGTGGATCCAGTCGACCAAGCCGCTAGCAGTATGGCCGTGGTCGTCCCAGTCGTGTCGCATCACGTGACCGACGGTCTCGTCTCGGTCATAATCCGCCAGTTTGGCGCCATCCGAGTACTCACCGGTGAGAATCGCCGTCGCCGACTCGTGGTTCCTGGTCCCGACTTCGAGGAACTGTCGGATGGTCGACTCGTAGGTACGCTTCAGCTCATTTGGATCGGTTTCGAAAGCCCCGTAGGCGACTTCAGGTCGTTGACCGTCACCGCCGATGTCGCGCGACGCTCCCGCGGCGCCTCTGCGAATGAGCTCGGTGCCCAATCTCTCCCCCGGGGGAACGGAACCAGAGTTGCCTAGCAGGCTCGCAAAGGGAACGTCTTGGTATCTCAGGGTCGCGCCGTCGCTTGCACGGTTCTCGGCCCAGTCCTGCACCCAGCCGGGCAGGTACTGATACCCGGTATTCGCGCCGACGTTCTCGTTCGACAGGGTGAGGAGACCTTGGCCGAGCGCCTTGGACCACGAGTCTCCGACGGGTGTGTGCATGCCGTCGAACTTGGACTTCAAGTCGAAGAGCCCTTCGGAGCCCACAGAGCCGTAGAACGTGTGCAGGTACTCCTGGACACCACGCGGGACGTCGTCCAGCTTCTCGCCGTTCATCAGACGAACGATCTGCTCGTCGCTCAGACCCGCGGCTCGCAAGTTTCGTCCGACCGCGGCAGCCTCTTCGTCGGTCCAGCCATCGGCGGCCAGCTGGCCGTGACGACGCCCGTCCTGCGCGCTGAGCGTGAGCGCCGGCGGTGCGATGGTGTCGAGATTCCCCACCGCGGTCCGGATCAGCGCGGCGTGGTCCGATGCTATGGCGGCCAGCTCGTCGGCTTTCCCCTTAACGTAGCTGGTCATCTCGCGTTCCTTGTCGGCTATCTGACCAGGAGTGAGGTCGTCGTCCTCCTTCGGGACGTACCGCATCTGCCAAGCCGGGTCGGACTCGCTGATGAGCACGAAGCGCTGCATCGAGGCGCCTAGCAGGGCGCCGTTCACGGCAATCTTCGACGAGTCGATTGCCGAAGCGGCATTGTTCAGCGCCGTCTGGAGGTCGTCGACCTTGCCGGCGACCTTCTTTGCCCATCCGTTCTGGTCGCTCGCCCGCGCATTGGCCGCAGACCTGGCGCCGCCGGCCCAGGACGTGTTCGGCACTTGGTCAACCGTTCGTTCCGCAGCCTCAGAGTTCTCGCGGATGGCGTCGGAGAGTCCGGTCAGCTTTGCTTCCGCCAGCTCCCACGGCCGCCACGAATCCATGATCACCTTGGTGAGAGCCGGGCTCCCACTCATCGGGGCGCCTCGCTGTCCGGGAGCGCGGACAGCGTCCGGAACTTGGTCGCGTTCTCGTCGTCGACGTCCACTGCGATCGTGCGAGCCGCACGCACCGCGGAGGCGAACGTCTCCCACTGCCCGGATACGGCGGTCTGTGCCTGCGTCAGCTTCGCGGTGGCGTCGGCACCCGCGCCGACGAGCGGTGAGTTCGGCATCGCTGAGCTGATGGTCGCGCTGATGTCCGGCCGCGGCGCGGACTCGATGAAGTACCCCATGCCCTCGAGTGCACCTGCGACGCCGTCCATCGCACCTGAGTTGACGACAAAATCCCCGCTCATCGTTCCCCCGACAGTCGTTGTGAGCACGTGACTTGGGGAACACTTTACGATGCCGGACGCGACCCGACGAGCGGGTGTCCACAACCGACCCCGACCAGGCTGAACCTGGCCGCGCCTGTGGAAGGGGTCTACAGGCCCGGCTTCACGACGTCACCCCAGCCCTCGACGTCCTCCGGGCGACGGGGGCTCGGGCCGGTGTAGATCGCGGCCGGGCGGACCAGCTTGCCGAGGCGCTTCTGCTCGAGGATGTGCGCACACCAGCCGGCGGTCCGGCCGCAGGTGAACATCGCCGGCATCATGTGCGTCGGCACCTCGGCGAAGTCGAGGATGACCGCCGCCCAGAACTCGACGTTGGTCTCGATGGCGCGGTCGGGGCGTCGTTCCCGGAGTTCGGTGAGCGCGGCCTGCTCGAGTGCGGCGGCGATCTCGAAGCGGGGGACGCCCAATTCCTGGGCGGTGCGGCGGAGCACGCGGGCACGCGGGTCCTCCGCGCGGTAGACGCGATGCCCGAAGCCCATGAGCTTCTCCTTGCGGTCGAGGATCCCCTTTACGAGTCCCCGTGCGTCACCGGTGTTCTCGACCTCCTCGATCATCGGCAGCACGCGTGCGGGGGCGCCGCCGTGGAGGGGGCCGGACATGGCGCCGATCGCACCCGACAGCGAGGCCGCGACATCGGCTCCGGTGGAGGCGATCACCCGTGCGGTGAACGTCGACGCGTTCATGCCGTGCTCGGCGGCGCTGACCCAGTAGGCGTCGATCGCGGCGATGTGCCGGGGATCGGGGTCGCCCTTCCAGCGGGTCATGAAACGTGCGGTGACGGTGTCGCATTCGTCGATGACGTGCTGGGGGACCGCGGGCTGGTGGATGCCGCGCGCGGACTGCGCCACGTACGACAACGCCATCACCGACGCGCGGGCGAGGTTGTCGCGGGCGGTTTCGTCGTCGATGTCGAGCAGCGGCTGGTAACCCCAGATCGGGGCGAGCATGGCGAGCGCGGCCTGGACGTCGACGCGCACGTCACCGGTGTGGATCGGCAGCGGGAACGGTTCGGCCGGCGGTAGGCCGTCGCCGAACTTGCCGTCGACCAGGAGGGCCCACACGTCGGCGAAGGTCACCTTGTTCTCGACCAGGTCCTCGATGTCGACGCCGCGGTAACGGAGGTTGCCGCCGTTCTTGTCCGGTTCGGCGATGTCGGTCGTGAAGGCCACCACGCCCTCGAGTCCGGCGACGAAATCCTCGGGAACAGTGTTGGCCATGGCAACCCACCTCACTCGACGTCCGTGTCGTGCATCCACGAGGATGCAATCCACGACGAACTGTAGATCAGCACGACGCCCCGCGTGTACCCCGGAGTAACGAGCACGGTCGGAGTAGCGTCAGGAAGGTGCTGGACGAGTCGCGCGACCCCATCGACCTGCCGAACATGCGCGTCGGATACGGCGGCGGCATCCCACCGAACATCGGCGAGGGCGACCGCGCCGCCGGTGCCGACGGCATCCGCGAGAACCTCGACCCGAGCTGGCTGCGCGGCGACCCGCCGTGGCTCGATCTCTTCCACGTCTGGCTCCGCGAAGCCGTCGACGCTCGGATCGCCGAGCCCAACGCGATGGTCCTCGGCACCGCCGACGCCGAGGGCAGGCCGTCGACCCGCACCGTCCTGTGCAAGGGGGTCGACGCGAACGGCGTTGTCTTCTTCACCGGGTACGACTCCGACAAAGGCCGACACCTGGCCGCGAATCCGTATGCCTCGGTGACGTTTCCCTGGATCGCGCTGGAACGGCAGGTGCACTTCCGCGGACCGGTCGAACACGTCAGCGCCTTGGAGATCCAGGCGTACTGGGAGCTTCGACCCCGCGGGTCGCAGCTCTCGGCGGCCGCGTCCGAGCAATCACGGCCCATCGGCAGCCGCGTCGAACTCGAGCAGAAGGCCGCCGAACTCGCCGAGGCCTACGGCGGGTTCGACGAGGGTGCCGAGGTCCCGGTCCCGTCCGATTGGGGTGGGTACCGCATCGTCCCGGTCGAGGTCGAGTTCTGGCAGGGGCGAGCGAACCGCCTGCACAACCGGGTTCGGCTGACCCACGTCGATCACTCCTGGCGGGCCGAACGGCTGCAGCCCTGAGCGTCGACACCCGTTCTGCGGGCCGTCAGCGGTAGTCGAGGCGGTTCGGGTCGAGTCTGGCGATACCGCACTGCGCCTGGGCGAAGATCGGTGCCCGGTACACATGGTGCGCGACGCGTACGCCGTTCACCCAGATCGTGCAGCGGGCATAACCGCCCCACGACGTGATGTTCGCGGCTGTCTGCTGTCGCTGCTTGTGCGAGGTGAAAGTGGTTGTGGTCGACCACAACCGGGTCTTCGGATCGTAGTCGCGCAGGCTCATGCCCACGCGGCCCCCGCGAGGTGACATCCGGTTGTGACCGTCGACCCACCAGAAGCCGTACGCGCTCTGCTGATCCGACGCGACCTGCACCGTGATGCGATCGCCGGCCGTCGGATACCGCGGACCGGCCTGTGCCGTCCCCGGAACCGCGAGGCCGAGTACGACGGCCACCGCGACCGTCACCACCGTCATCCAGCGTCGAACACCCATGTGCATCCCCTTCTCCGAGCCCCGACCAAGGTGCAAGGTGCGCCTCGGGCGGAATGACCATAGCGGAGGGCAGCGACCACGCGACGGCACTGTCCACAGGCGGCCTTGTGGAGTGCCTGCGTGGCCGGACGTCGGCGGGCGGTCCTAGCATCATGGAAATGCCCCGCCTCCTCGCCGACACCGCGCCGCTGCGCAACCAGTACTTCCGGCGACTGTGGCTGGCGAACATCGTCACCGTCATCGGCGCGCAGTTGAGTGTGGTCGCGGTGCCGGCCCAGATCTACGAGGTCACCGGTAGCTCTGCCTACGTCGGACTGACCGGTGTCTTCGGCCTGGTGCCGCTCGTCGTGTTCGGGCTCTGGGGTGGGGCGCTGGCCGACGTCGTCGACCGCCGGACCCTGCTCATCATCACGACCGTCGGCCTCATCGTCTGCAGCGCCCTGTTCTGGGCGCAGGCCGCGGCGGGTGGGCAGAACGTGTGGATCGTGTTGGTGCTCTTCGCCGTTCAGCAGGCGTTCTTCGCCGTGAACCAGCCGACGCGGACGGCGGTGCTACCGCGGCTGCTCGACGCCAAGGACCTGCCCGCCGCGCTGTCGCTGAACATGACGGTCATGCAGGCCGGCGCCATCGCCGGGCCACTCGTCGGCGGCGCCCTGATCCCCGTCCTCGGCTATTCGCTGTTGTATTTCGTGGACACGATCTTCCTGCTGCCGACGCTCATCGCCGTCGCGATGCTGCCGTCGCTGCGGCCGGAGAGCGATGCCGCGCCCAAGGTGGCCGGCCTGCGTTCGGTCCTCGAAGGGCTGCGGTATCTCGCCGGGCACAAGATCCTCCTGGCGTCGTTCCTGGTCGACCTGATCGCCATGATCTTCGGCATGCCGCGGGCGCTCTTCCCGCAGATGGCCCACGAGAACTTCGGCGGCCCCGAGGGCGGCGGCATCGCCTTCGCCCTGCTGTTCACGGCGATCTCCGCGGGAGCCGTCGTCGGTGGGATCTTCTCGGGCTGGGTCGCCCGCGTGCAGCGCCAGGGCCTGGCGGTCATCGTGTGCATCATCATCTGGGGTCTGGCGATCACCGGAACCGGGATCGCGGTGTCGTTCGCCGACGGCACAGCCATGCCGATGCTCCTCGTCGCGGTGGTGTTGCTGATGATCGGCGGTGCGGCCGACATGGCGTCGGCGGCGTTCCGGCAGTCGATCCTGCTCACCGCCGCGACCGACGAGGTCCGCGGCCGACTCCAGGGCGTGTTCATCGTCGTGGTCGCCGGCGGGCCCCGGATCGCCGACGTCGCCCACGGCGCCGCGGCCGCCTCGATCGGGGTCGCCGCCGCGACCGCGTTCGGCGGTATCGCGGTCGTCGTCGCGACCATCATCGCGGCGTTGCTGATCCCCGCCTTCGTGCACTACCGCGCCGGTCAGCGCACCTGAGAACGGGTTCCGCCGACCAGCGCGGTCTCGCGATCGGTGCCACCATGGACGCCATGACCGCCGCCGCCACCGGATTCGACGTACCGCTCATCGACATCTCGCCGTACACGCGGAACGGCGACCCGGCCGATCGGGCCGTGGTGGCGGCCAGGTTCGACGACGCGGCGAGTTCGGTCGGCTTCATCCAGGTCGTCGGACACGAGATCCCCGCCGCCGTCATCGACGAGTTCACCGCCGCCATGGACGTCTTCTTCGCGCTGCCACTGGAGCTGAAGAAGACCTACCGCACGCCGCCGGAGATCAATCGGGGATACGCGCCCCCGAAGTCGGAATCCCTGTCGTTGTCGCTGGGGGTCGAGTCCGCGGCACGCATGAACGACTTCTTCGAGGCCTTCAACGTCGGCGTGGAGGCGACGCAGTACCCGGAACTCGATCTACCCGCCGACCACTACGCGACGAACACGTGGCCGGCCGTCGAGCATTTCCAGGCGGCGGTGTCGGCATACTTCAACGAGGCACGACGCGTCGCCCACACGCTCACCAGGATCTTCGCCGATGCCCTCGACCTACCCGCCGACTTCTTCGAGGGATTCACCGACCATTCGCTCGACGTGCTCCGGATGAACAACTATGCGCTGCCGCCCGGTGAGATCGAGCTGGACGGCGACCTCACCGGCATGGGGGAGCACACCGACTACGGCATCGTGACCGTGTTGTGGGCCGACCAGGTCAAGGGTCTGCAAGTTCTCGACCAGCACGGTGACTGGCACGACGTGAGTCCCGCCGACGGCGCGTTGCTGATCAACCTGGGTGATCTGATGGCGCGCTGGACCAACGAGCGGTGGATGTCCACCTTGCACCGGGTGAAGCCGCCCGTCGTCGACGGAACGGTGGAGCGGCGTCGTTCGGCTGCCTATTTCCACGACGGCAACCTCGACGCGATGATCTCGACCCTGCCGTCGTGCGTGGGGGCGGGCAGCCGCTATTCGCCGATCACCGTGGGCGAACACATCGGTGCGAAGCTCGCCGGCTCCCGAGCGGGCCGTCCGAACCCGCACGCCCCTCGGGAGGCCGGACGTGTCCGGCAGGCGATGCGCCGAAGCCAGGGGCAGCAGTAGTCGTTCGGGCGTATGTCAGTCCGCGGTGAGCACACCCGGGTACGACGCCCGCCGTGCCGCGGTCACCGGGCAATAGTGCATCGGGTTGCCGCGCTCGCTCTGCGGCGGGAGATTGCGCGTCGGCGTGTGCACGATCGGTGCATCCACGGCGACCTTGCCGTGCACGCGATCCCACGCATCGCGCGGTCGGGGGTGGCGCAGCGCCCGCTTGGGTAGGAGCCTGTGCATCACGAGGTTGATGCCCTGACCCACCAGACGGAATCGACGTTCGTCCTTGTCGGTCCACTCGAGCCCGAGGATCTCGCGGATCGGCTCGTCGTAGAACCCGGTGGTCAGCCACATGAACAGTTTCTGGTTCTGCGGAACCAGGTACCGGTCCCACAGCCACGTCGGGATGAAGCTCAGGAAGGGCGGGGGTGGCAACTGGGTGATGTCGAGGACCGTGCGGACCGACACGTGATCACGAAGCACGTTGCGGCACATGTGGTCCCAATACTCCAGGAAGTCCTCGTAGGTCTCCGGGACGGGACGCATGGAGACGCCGTACTGGGCGTACCAGGCTTTGGACTCCTCGAAGAGCTGACGCTTCTGGTCCTCGGTGAGGAAGGGGCCGAAGCGTTCGCACAGTCGGACGTTGCCGTACCAGAACGTGGCGTGGGCCCAGTAGAAGACGTCGGGATCCAATGCGTGATAGCGGGACCCGTCCTCCATGGTGCCCTTGACGGTGAGGTGGTAGTCGCGCACCTCTTCCCCCGTCCGGGCGCCGGGGATGACGGAATCGAAGACGACGCCGCTGATCGGATACAGGGAGCGCATCAGGCGCTGCCACCGTTCGCCGAAGAAGTCCGAATGGTCCCACACCGCCGCACCCAGCTTGGGATGCATGTTCTGGATCGACCCGGCCCACAGACCTTGGAACATCCCCGTCCAGGTCCCCCAGATCTGCCAGGTCAGCGAATCCGGGCCAAGGGGTTCGTACCCGTGTGTCGCCGACGACGCCGCGCCGGCCGGGCAGGTGGCCTCGGCCGACGCGGCGTCGACGGGACAGGTGTCCTGGGAAGCGTGCAGAACCTCGGCCATGAGACGAAACGATAGGTTCGTCTCACTCGGGTGTCAACCGAGGTCTGCCGGGAGTCACTCCGGATTCTCGTGGGTCACCGCCCGGTACCCGCGCGCTCCGGCGCGGTCGACGGCGGCGCGAACGAGACCGAACACGAGTCCTTGCAGCGCGGCGGCCACGAGAACCTCGGTGTTGCTGCGCTCGAGATCCTTGGGATCGGGCGCCGACTCGTCGTCGGAGATCCGCTTCCAGATCTGCCCGAACACCGCGCCGGCGGCGATACCGCCGAGCACGCTGGTCGCGAGGGACATCGGTTTGTACATCGCCTTCGATACGGCACTCATGACAGCTCCTTGCTCTTGGCTCGACTACAACCGCCCGACGGCGGCCTCTCAGCGACGACGGCCGGTCAGCGACGACGGCGGCGGATCACGATGAACGCGCCCAGCGCCACCACCGCGGCGACGGCCGCACCGATCAACACGGTCTGGTTCTCCTGGGCCTTCACCTGCGCGGTATGCGCGGTTTTCGACGCCGCCTCGTTCACCCGTGCCGGGACATCCAGCTTGGCCGCGAGAGCGTCGACCGTCTCGGCCAGCTCCTCCCGCTGTTGTTCGATCGGCGGCGGATTGTCGGTCGGATTCTGGTCGGGATGTGTCTCACTCATCTACAGGTGCTCCTTCACAGTCGCCACGTCACGCTGGACACTCTCGACGGTTCGCTCCGGTGCCGGGGGCACAGCGGATTTGGCGCGCTTGGCGCCGATCGCCGCGGCGGCCCCGCCGATGACCAGCAGCACGACGCCGACGATCACCGCTGCCAGCCACGCCGGCACGGCGTTTGCCAGTCCGAGCACGGCCGCCGCGACCAGCGTGCCGAGCCCGAACAACACCAGCAGCGTGCCCGCGCCGGAAATCCCCGCACCCACCCCGATGCGGGTGCCCTTACCCTTCATCTCCGCGACAGCGTGCTGCAGTTCGGTCTTCACCAGGGTCGTCGTCTGCTGTTGCAGACGTTCGACGAGTTGCACGGTCGACAAGTCGTTCACAGACGGATCACTCACGCTCGTACCTCCTATCGGGACGCTCGTATGCGTTCCCGCGGCGGTCGAAGGCGAAACATCGTGTCCGCGCGATCAGCACTGACGAAATCGGATCTCCGATCCGGGTACAAGCTGCGCGGCCAGGTCCACCGCGCCCGCGGCGAGGACCGCCACCACGGGGTAGCCGCCGGTGACCGGGTGATCGGCGAGGAAGATCACCGGACGGCCGCTGGGCGGGACCTGGACCGACCCGTGGGCGATCCCCTCCGAGCGGAGCTCGGCGGCGCCGGCGCGATGGGCGAGGAGCGGCTGCGCCGACCCCTCCGCGCGGTCGATCCGCACCCCGACCCGGTTGCTGTCGGACCCGACCAGCCACGTTCCGACGAACAGATCGGACGGCGACTCGAGATGCCCGGCCCGCGGACCCTCGTGGCACTCCAGCACGACGACACGAGGGTGGTCGCGGTCTGCGGGGGCGGACAACGCGGTGGGCCAATCGCTCGCCGCATGGCCCACGGGCAGACGGTCGTCCGTGCCGAGAGGTGGCGGTCCGAGCCCGGACAGCGTATCGGTCGCCCGGGAACCCAGTACGGGCTCGACGTCGATCCCACCCCGCACGGCGATGTAGTTGCGCAACCCCCAACCGGGGGTGTCGAGGGCCAGCTCGTCACCGGCGCGCAGCACCAGTGCCGCGGCGAGCCCCGCGGGGACCCCGTTGTGGCGCACCACGGTATCCGCCCCGGTGACCGCGACCAGGGCGTCGGCGTCGACGCGTGCCCGGAACCCGCCCAGCGTCGTCTCGACGACTGCCGCCCACTCCGCGTTGCCCACAAGGCGATTGGCCAGCGCGAGGGCCCCACGATCAGCACCGCCGGAACCGGGGACACCGAGATCGGCGTAGCCCGGTCGGCCGTGGTCCTGAACAGTCGCGAGGGGTCCCGTCGCGAGAACAGTCAGCGCGGTCATGTGCCGTCGCGTCCGGCGTCGACGAAGCGGACCACCCGGCCCGCAGCGAGCCGGGCGGGGGGATCGGCACCGGCATCCCACAGCCGAACATCGGTGCGGCCCAGCAACTGCCAACCGCCGGGACTCGACCTCGGGTACACCGCGCTGTACCCGGCGGCAATCGCGACCGACCCCTCCGGAACATTCGTGCGGGCCTCCCGGCGTCGGCCGACGGCGTCGAACGGATGCGCTGCCTCGTCGTCGGCGACGAGATACCCGAAACCCGGTGCGAAGCCCATGAACTGGACGCGCCATCGGGTGCGACAGTGCAGCCCGATCACCTCGTCGGTCGTCATCTCCAGTGCCGCAGCGACATCCGGGAGGTCGGCACCGTCGTAGACGACCGGGATGACGATCTCGTCGGTGCTGTGGATGTCGGGATCGCCCGCGCGCTTCCGACGCCGGAGCGCCCGGCGGACACCGAGTTCGTCCAGCCCGCGGCCGGGACGGGCCTGGACCAGGACGGTGTGCGCGCTGGGCACGAGGTCGGTGACCTCGGGGAGTTCACCACCCCGGATCGCTTCGCGGAGCGCCGCGACCGCGCTGAGTACCGCGGCCGACGGGGAGTCGTCGGCCGAGAAGTCGAGGACCACCGCATCGGGGCCCGCCGGCAGCTCGTGCATCCAACGAACTTACCCCGCGCGACACAAGGTTCCGGCGCGCGAACTCGTCGAGGTGTCCACGCCCCGATGGCAGACTCGAGACGAGACGCCGGATGCGGGTGCCCGGCGCGGGCCGTGAGGAGGCAGAGTGAGAGAGATCGTCGTCTGCGGTGAGGCGCTCGTCGATGTCGTACAGCAGGGCGGTGGCCGGCACGACACGACCGCCGGCGGTCTGGCGCCGTTGCAGCCCGCCCTCGGTGGTGGCCCGTTCAATGTGGCAATCACGCTGGGACGGTTGGGGAGTGCGGTCTCACTGCTGTCCGCGGTGTCCACCGACACCTACGGCGATGCGGTCCTCGACGCACTCCGGGCCGCCGGCGTGGGAACCGCGTTGGTCCAGCGTCGTGACGAGCCCACCTCGTTGGCCCTGGCGACCATCGCCGACGACGGTTCGGCGCACTACTCCTTCTACGTGGAGGGCACGGCAGATCGCGCGATCGACGATCCCGGCGCACTGCCGCCGACCGTCGCGGCGGTGACCTTCGGGACCCTCTCGCTGGTCCTGGAACCCGGTGCCACCGTGTACGAGAACCTGATGCGCAGATGCCGGGCCGAGGGCCGAGTCGTGGTGCTGGACCCGAACATCCGGCCCGCGGTCATCGCCGACCCCGAGGCCTATCGACGGCGCTTCCGGAGCTGGATGTCGTCGGTGGACGTGGTCAAACTGTCCGACGAGGACGCGGCCTGGCTCAACAAGGGGTCCGCGGGAAGTTCGACCACAGACTGGCTGGCCGACGGTGTGGCCGCGGTCGTCACCACGGAGGGGGCCTCGGGCCTCACCGTCCGGACCGCGGTCGGTGAGGTGAGTTCGCCGGCGCCGGCCGTCGATGTCGTCGACACGATCGGCGCCGGGGACAGCGTGCTCGGGGGCCTCGTCAACCACCTGGATCGGCGTGGTCGACTCACGCCCGGAGCAGTGCGTTCCCTGACCCTCCAGCAGTGGCGGGAAGCGGCTGAATTCGCAGCTCACGTGGCTGCGGTGACGGTCTCGAGGCCCGGCGCCGACCCTCCGTGGGCGGGCGAGCTGAGAAGCGACTAGGTTGTACCTGTGTGTCCTACCCGGTCACTGTAAAAATCTCTGATCTGAATAAGGGGTTCGTGTGTCTGCTGAAACAGTCCCAGCCGACCAGGCGTCCGACACGGCCTCAGCGACCTTCACCTACCCCGGTGGACAGCTGGAGCTCCCGATCCTGAAGGCCACCGAGGGCACCGACTCGGTCGCGCTCGGCAAATTCCTGGCCGAGACCAATCTGACCACCTTCGACGGTGGCTTCGTGAACACCGCGTCGACCAAGTCGGCCATCACCTACATCGACGGTGACGCCGGCATCCTGCGCTACCGCGGAATCCCGATCGACCAGCTGGCCGAGAAGTCGACCTTCATCGAGGTGAGCTACCTGCTCATCTACGGGGAGCTCCCGACTCCGTCGCAGCTCGAGGACTTCACCACCAAGATCCAGCGCCACACCCTCCTGCACGAGGATCTCAAGCGCTTCTTCGACGGATTCCCCCGCAACGCGCACCCGATGCCGGTGCTGTCGAGTGCGGTCAACGCGCTGTCGGCCTACTACCAGGACTCGCTCGATCCCAAGGACGACGAGCAGGTCGAGCTGTCGACGATCCGCCTCCTCGCGAAGCTGCCGACCATCGCGGCGTACGCGTACAAGAAGTCGGCGGGACAGCCGTTCCTGTATCCCGACAACTCGCTGAGCCTCGTCGAGAACTTCCTGCGGATGACCTTCGGCTTCCCCGCGGAGCCCTACGAGGTCAACCCCGAGGTCGCCAAGGCCCTCGACATGCTGTTCATCCTGCATGCCGATCACGAGCAGAACTGTTCCACCTCGACCGTCCGCCTGGTGGGCTCGTCGCAGGCCAACCTGTTCACGTCGATCTCCGGCGGCATCAACGCGCTCTGGGGCCCGCTGCACGGCGGCGCCAACCAGGCCGTGCTCGAGATGCTCGACGACATCCGGGCCGACGGTGGCGACACCAAGGACTTCATGAAGCGGGTGAAGAACAAGGAGGCCGGCGTCAAGCTGATGGGCTTCGGTCACCGCGTCTACAAGAACTACGACCCGCGCGCCGCCATCGTGAAGAAGACCGCCGACACGATCCTGGAATCGCTTGGCGTGCAGGACGACCTGCTCGACATCGCCAAGGGTCTCGAAGAGGTCGCCCTCAACGACGACTACTTCATCGAGCGCAAGCTGTACCCGAACGTGGATTTCTACACCGGTGTCATCTACCGTGCGATGGGCTTCCCGACGCGCATGTTCACCGTGCTGTTCGCGCTGGGACGCCTGCCGGGATGGATCGCGCACTGGCGCGAGATGCACGAGGACCCGACCACCAAGATCGGCCGTCCGCGTCAGCTCTACACCGGCTACACCGAACGCGACTACGTGCAGATGGGCGATCGCTGAGCGACCGTTCCGACGCACCGCCTGACCGCCGAACGCCCGACTCAAAGGAGAGTCCAGTGACCAGCACCGAGAAGCCAGTGGTCGAGTTCCAGGCGGGACCCCCGCCGGCCGACCTCACCATCTCCGACCTCATCGTCGGCGAGGGCGAGGAAGCCGCTCGCGGCGGCATCGTCGACGTCCACTACGTCGGGGTCGACTACGAGACGGGCGAAGAGTTCGATTCGTCGTGGGATCGCGGCCAGTCGGCCAACTTCCCGCTGGACCGGTTGATCCCGGGCTGGCAGGAAGGCATCCCCGGGATGAAGGTCGGCGGACGCCGCCAGCTGACGGTTCCGCCCGAGCTGGCCTACGGCTCGGCCGGTGCCGGACACCGTCTCTCGGGACGGACCCTCGTGTTCGTCATCGACCTGCTCGGAGTGGGCTGACGTCCGCCACCGAACTGGTCTGGCTCAGGCGCGATCTACGCCTGAGTGACCTCCCGCCGCTCGCCGCGGCCGCCTCGAGGACCGATTCGTCGGTCCTCGTGTGCTTCGTGGTGGACCCGCGGCTGGAGAAGTCCGCGGGCGAGCGGCGGCTCGCGTTCCTGTTCGACTCCCTGCGGGAACTGGACGACAAGCTCGACGGCAAGCTGCTCGTCGTGCGGGGCCGACCCGAGGTCGAGATCCCGAAGCTGGCCCGGGCGGTCGACGCCGAACGGGTGCACATCTCCGAGGACTTCGGCCCGTTCGGCCGCCGACGCGACGAGGCCGTCGCCGACGCGCTCGGCGACATCGAGCTCGTGGCCACCGGGTCGCCGTACCTCGTCTCACCCGGTCGTGTCACCAAAGACGACGGCGAGCCGTACAAGGTCTTCACCCCGTACTTCAAGCGGTGGCGTGACCACGGCTGGCGTGCGCCCGCCGACTCGTCGGTGCCTGCGAAGAAGATCGTCGATCCGTCCGAGCTGACGAAGACCGGGCGCATCAAGATACCGAAGTCGCCGACCGGGTTGTCGTTGCCCGCCGGTGAGGACGCGGCGCTCGAGCGGTGGGCCGAGTACGTCGACGACGGTCTCGCCGACTACGACTCCGGCCGCAACGATCCCGCGGGTGACAGCACCAGCCGGATGTCGGCGTATCTCAAGTACGGCAACATCCATCCCCGCACGATGGCCGCCGATCTCGGCAAGGGCAAGGGGCCGCAAGCGTATCTACGCGAACTCGCCTTCCGCGACTTCTACGCCGACGTGCTGTTCCACTGGCCACATAGCTTGTGGCACAACTGGAATCGACAGTTCGACGGCATCGACCTCGACACCGACAAGAAGGCCTACGAGCGTTTCGACGCATGGAAGGCAGGGCGTACCGGTTTTCCGCTCGTCGACGCCGGGATGCGTCAGCTCGCGGAGACCGGGTACATGCACAATCGGGTGCGCATGGTGACCGCGTCCTTCCTCGTCAAGGACCTGCACCTGCCGTGGTGGTGGGGAGCGGAATGGTTCCTCGAGCAGCTCATCGACGGTGACATGGCGTCGAACAACCACGGCTGGCAGTGGGCCGCCGGTACGGGAACCGATGCGGCGCCGTACTTCCGGGTGTTCAACCCCGAGGCGCAGGCCAAGAAGTTCGATCCCGACGGCGAGTACGTCCGACGCTGGGTCGGTGACGTCGAAGCCGACGACTATCCCGAGCCGATGGTCGATCACAAGGCCGAGCGTGAGGAAGCGCTCCGCCGTTTCGGCCAGATCTAGCTGATCTCAGAGGACGAGTCCGTCAGAATGGTGGCGGGTTCTCGAGGAAGTCGCGACGGTCGGCTTCGAGTTCGGCCTCGCGTCGTTTCTTGTTGCGGGCGCGTTCTTGTCGCCGGCGGGCCAGTTTGGCGTCCAGTCGGCTGTGTGTGCGCTCTGGGTTGTCGGTGGTGATCACCCGCGGGGTGGGTGGGGCTTGGGCGGCTTGCTCGAACCGGATCCGCCGAAGGTTCGGGAAGGTGTCTTCGAGGGTTTCGGCATCCCCGGGCAGAGTGACCCCTTCGGGGGTCTCGTACTCGGTGACCAGGCGACCGTCGTCGTCGCGGTACTGCACATCGACCCAGTCCCCGTGGGTCTTGAACAGGTGACTAGGTCGGCATTTGGCGTTGAGGTTCTCACTCGACGTCGCCCCACCCCGGGCGGGGTCGGTGTGGTCGTACTCGATGACGTGGTCGAGATCGCACGCGAACGCTGAACGCGTGCAGCCGGGTTCGGTGCAATATCCGTCCCGCACCCGCACGAAATCAGCACACGACGCGGTGGGCCGATACCCGTTGCCGGGATGGGTGGCCGGGTAGACCACTGCGACCGATAGCGCGGTGGCATCGGCCGAGTCGCCGAAGTGCGCTGCGGTGGGCTCATTCTCACCGTCGGCTCGAGTGTCCTTGTCTGGTGCCGGGTGCTGGGCGGTCCGCCGCTGGTCATCGTCGTTGGTGCTGTCGGCGACGTAGGTGGGTTGGGTGCGGGCGGGGGGGG
>NZ_SCOC01000045.1:0-33326 GCF_005502615.1 Gordonia sp. ALPHA1B1
CAAACGCCGCCTCGCCCGCGTCGTCTACAACCACCTCACCACCGACCACCACGCCCGCACCCGCAAAGCCGACAACCCAACACCCGCCGCCGCTTGACATAGGAGCTATGAGCTTGTATAAACCACCCCTCGGGACAAAACCGCGTCGTCGTTCGTTACCCACGCAGACCCTGACGTCAACGGGTGCCGAAGCGCACCGAAGGACAGGTGAAGCACCATGGCTCTCCGCTGGTTCGCGGCCTACGCCGTGCTGGAGATCGCCGCGTTCGTCGCGATGGTCATGACCCTCGGATTCGGCTGGGCGGTGCTCATCAGCCTCGCCGCCGTGGTCCTCGGATTTGTCGTCCTGCGCTGGCAGGGCGGCAAGGTCTTCGACGAGCTGCGCCGCGCGTCGAGAAACGAGGTCGACGCCCGCGCCCCGCTGGCCGACACCGCGCTCGTCGCCGTGTCGACCATCCTTTTGGTCGTCCCGGGCGTCGTGTCGACCGTGGCCGGGACCCTGCTGCTGTTCCCGCCCACCCGTCGGGTGATGCGTCCGGCCGTCGCCGCGGTGGGTGCCCGCCGTGTGGCGGCCGCGATGGACCGGGCCGGGATGTATGCCACCGGTGTCTACGGCGCCGGACGTGGCGCGACCGTCGTCGAGGGTTCCGTCGTGGAATCCGACACGTCCGAGCCGGGGTCGCCGTCGGCACCGCCGCACACCCGGGGCCTACCGCAGGGCCGCTGAACAGGTCCTGATCAGCCGACGGTCGGCACCACGCCGCCCGCGTCACCGACACGCACGCACCCGGACCGCTCGCCACCCTCCTCCGACGGCAAGGCACACTGAACGATCGTGGCAACCCAACTGCTTCTCGGCGGCGCCGTGTACTCGCCGGCCGCCCCCGACGCGACCGCGATGGCCGTGACCGACGGAATCGTCGTCTGGGTCGGGACCGACGACGTCGGCCGCGCACTCCATCCCGACGCCGAGGTCATCGACCTCGACGGGCACTTCGTCAGTCCCGGGTTCGTCGACTCCCACGTCCACTTGACGTCCACCGGGCTCGGACTCGACGGCCTCACCCTGAACGAGGCGTCGAGCCGCACGCACTGCCTGCGGCTGGTGGAGAAGGCCGTGGCCGCCGAGTCCGCCCATGACGGAGGCGACCTCATCTGGGGTCTCGGCTGGGACGACTCGACCTGGGCGGGCGCCGAACCCGACGACGGTCGCTTCCCGACGACCACCGAGCTCGACGCCGTCGTCGGGACCAGGCCGGTGTACCTCGCCCGGATCGACGAGCACTCCGCGGTGGCGTCCACCGCGCTGCGACGCCTGATCCCGGACCTGGCCGACGCCGTCGGCTATCACCCGGAGGAGCCGCTGGTTGCCGAGGCCCACCATCTCGTCCGCGGCGCGGCCCGCCTGCTGGTCACCGCGGCGCATCGTGAACGTGCACAACGCCGTGCGCTCGACGGGGCCGCCGCCCACGGGGTGGTGGCCGTGCACGAGAACGGCGGACCGGACATCAGCGGCATGGACGACTTCCTCGCGCTCGCCGAACTCGACCATCCCGTCGAGATCCGGCGCTACTGGGGCCAGGCCGTCACCGACGCCGACCACGCCCGCGAACTGATGTCGATCACCCGGGCCGATGCCCTGGGCGGTGACCTGTTCATCGACGGTGCCATCGGCTCCCACACCGCGTGGCTCTCGGAGCCCTACACCGACGATCCGCACACCAGCGGTATCAGCTACCTCAACGCCGAGGCGATCCGCGATCACCTGCGCGCCTGCACGATCGCGGGCATCCAGGCGGGCTTCCACGTCATCGGCGACGCCGCGACCGGCGTCGTCGTCGGCGCACTCGCCGAACTCGCCGACGAACTCGGCACGCCCGCGCTCGCACGCTGTGCGCACCGGCTCGAACACGCCGAGATGGTCACCGCCGCCGACGCCGAGGTCCTCGCGCGCTGCGGCGTCATCGCCAGCATGCAACCGTTGTTCGACGCGGAATGGGGCGGTCCGGGCGACCTGTACGACGCCCGTCTCGGCGCGAGCCGCGCGGCCACCCTCAACGACTTCGCGATGCTGGCCAAAACCGGTGTCGCGCTGTCGTTCTCGTCAGACGCACCGGTGACGGCCATCGACCCGTGGTCGACCATCCGGGCCGCCGTGCACCATCATCAGCCGACCAATGCGATCTCGGCGCGCGGCGCGTTCGCCGCGACGACCCGCGGCGGCTGGCGGGCCGGGGGAGTCAACGACGGTGTCACCGGGACCCTGACGCCCGGCGCCCCGGCGAGTTACGCGGTGTGGGAGGTCGACGAGCTCGTCGTCGCCGGATCCCACGAGAAGGTCCAGCGGTGGTCGACCGATCCGCGGTCGCGGGTGCCCGCGCTGCCGGACGTCTCACCGGGGGCCGCGCTGCCGCGCTGCGTGCGCACCGTGCATCGCGGCCGGACCCTGTACGACCGGGACGCCGGGTGAGTCCCCCGCGGGTCTCCCGATCCCGGATCTCAGCGTCCTGGCTCGCACGTACCGGGACCGCCGCCGCCGCGGGCTTGGCGATGTGGGCCGCGTTCCCACCGCGCAACTGGTGGTTCCTCGCGGTCCTCGGCCTCGGCCTGCTGTTCGCCGCACTCTTCGTCGGGTCGCCCCGGGTGCGCACCGGCGCGTGGATCGGCTTCGTCTTCGGGCTGGCGTTCTTCGTGCCGCTGTTGCCGTGGATCGGCGTCTACGTCGGTCCGCTCCCGTGGCTCGCCCTGGCCGCGGTGCTCGCCGCCTACCTCGCGCTGTTCGGCGCGATCGCCACCCTGACGATGCGGCTTCCGGCGCCTCCGGTGTGGTTCACGTTGTCGTGGGTGCTCGTCGAAGCGCTCCGTTCCGCCTTCCCGTTCGGCGGGTTCCCCTGGGGGAGAACCGCATTCAGTCAGGTCGACGGACCGCTGCTGCCGCTGGCCTCGGTGCTCGGCGCACCCGGGCTGTCCGCCGGTGTCGCGCTGTTCGGCTCCGCGGTCGCCTGGCTGCTCGTGATCCTCACCCGGGCGTACCGGCGCACGACGACCGTCTCCGACCCCGGGCACGCCGACGGCCCGGGGCCGTCCACCGAACGTTCCTCGGGCGTGGTGCGCATCGCGACCGCCGCGGTGGCCATCGCGCTGCTCGCACCGATCGCCGCCATCGCGGCGACCCCCGCCAGCCTCGACCGCAACATCGCGACGTCCTCGGCCCGGATCGGTGCCATCCAGGGCAATGTCCCGCGACTGGGTCTGGATTTCAACGCCCAGCGGCGCGCTGTCCTCGACAATCATGTCCGCACCACGATGTCCTACGGCCGGGCGATCGACACCGGGCAGACAGAGCAGCCCGACTTCGTCCTGTGGCCGGAGAACGCCTCGGACATCTCGCCGCTGGACAACGCAGACGCGGCCGCCGGGATCACCGCGGCCTCCGAGGCCGTCGACGCGCCGATCCTGGTCGGCACGCTCATCCGCAACCCCGATGGCCGACCCACCAATTCGGTCCTGGTCTGGGACGGCGCGCAGGGCCCGGTCGACCGCTACGACAAGCACATCGTCCAGCCGTTCGGCGAATACCTCCCGTGGCGGCCGTTCTTCCGCCTGTTCTCGTCGTATGCGGACATGGCCGGAGACTTCCGCCCCGGCACCGGACCCACGGTGGTCGATGTGCCCGGTCGCTCGGGGACGGTGACCGTCGGTGTCGCGACCTGCTGGGAGGTCGCCTTCGATCGGGCCGCTCGGCAATCCGTCCGGGACGGCGCGCGGATGCTGTTCGTGCCCACCAACAACGCGACCTTCGGCCGGACCGAGATGACTTATCAGCAGTTGGCCATGTCACAGGTCCGGGCCGTCGAACACGGGCGGTCCGTGGTCGTCGCGGCCACCAGTGGGGTGAGCGCCGTCATCGAGCCGGACGGATCCATCAGCCAGCAGTCCGGCATATTCACCGCGGACGTGCTGACCGGGCGTCTGCCACTCCATGAGGACATGACCCTCGCGACCCGCCTGGGCCCCTGGCCGGAGGTGATCGCGATCATCGCGGCGGTGGCCGGGCTTTTGTTTGCGCTGCGCTCGCGTACTAGGTTCTCACTCAGGCCACGCAGGGTCGCCGCACGGGCGACCAGTGACACGAAGGAGCTCGATGGCATCGGGGATTGACGCCACGGCAGGGCAGCGGCGGCCCGACGACGCGCCGCAACGCGTGGTCGGCGCCGACGGCACGGGCGCACTCGTCGTCGTGCCGACGTACAACGAGCGCGACAACCTGCCGCTCATCATCGGACGTCTACAGGACGTGCTGCCAGGGGCGCATGTCCTCGTGGTCGACGACTCGAGCCCGGACGGCACGGGCGATGTCGCCGACGACCTTGCTCGCGCCGACGCGGCGACCCGGGTCCATGTCATGCACCGCGTCGACAAGGACGGCCTGGGCAAGGCGTACCTCGCCGGCTTCGCGTGGGGACTCGACCGCGACTACGCCGTCATCGTCGAGATGGACGCGGACGGCAGCCACGCGCCTGAGCAGCTGCACCGCCTGTTCGACGCCGTCAACGACGGCGCGGATCTCGTGATCGGGTCCCGCTATGTCCCGGGCGGCAAGCTGGTGAACTGGCCGAAGCGCCGGGAGTTCCTCTCCCGCGGTGCCAACACCTATGCCCGTCTGGCTCTCGGTGCGGGCGTCCACGACATCACCGCCGGGTTCCGCGCCTATCGCCGCATCGTGCTGGAGAAGATCCAGCTCGACACCGTCGAGTCCGCGGGTTACTGCTTCCAGATCGACCTGGCGTGGCGCACGGTGCGTGCCGGCTTCGACGTCAGGGAGGTACCGATCACCTTCACCGAACGTGAGATCGGGGTGTCCAAGATGAGCGGCGGCGTGATGTCCGAGGCGTTCACGATGGTTGCCCGCTGGGGAGTCCAGAGCCGCCTCGAGCGCTGGGGACTCGTCCGGACGCGATGATCCGTTGAGCAGACGAACAGACCCGGCAGGATGTCCTGCCGGGTCTGTTCGGTTCCGGGCGTCGGCGCCCGCGGGTGTCAGTTGGTGATGCCCTTGCGCCGCTGCTTGAGCAGGTCGAGGCGCTCGTTGAGCAGCACTTCGAGCTCTTCCTCGCTGCGACGCTCGAGCAGCATGTCCCAGTGCGTACGCGGCGGCTTGGTCTTCTTCTCCTCGGGCTCGGCGCCCTCGAGGATGGTGCCTTCCATGCCGTTCTTGCACGGCCACTTCGACGGGACCTCCGCGTCGTCGGCGAACGGCACGTCGAAGATCTCGCCGTTGTCGGTGCGGTACTGGACGATGCGTCGTGGCGCGAGGTCGTGGTCACGATCGGTCTCGTAGCTCACCGCGCCGAGGCGGCTACCCCGAAGTACTCGATCTGCCATGAAGGGTTCCTCTCAACTTCGTCGGATCTCCCGGTCTGCCGGGAGATCTCTGTTGCATTCCAGGTTCGTGCGCAACGCTGCGCACGACTTTCGGGTCGTCAACAGGAACATTCTACGCGCATTCCTGCGTGGGTTCGCCACCGGCGACGACCCGTGTTGTCCAACCCGCTCGGCGGGCCGCCGCCGGGAGCGCAGCGAGCGGGGCGAGTGTGTGTGCGCCGGCGGGAGCGCAGCGAGCGGGGCCGGTCGTGACAGCGGTACGGTCTCGGTGTGGAACCAGGCACTACGCACGGCGTACAAACTGGCGCATCGCGAAGGCGTCGGCCGTACGCCTGCGCCTGGTGCGGCCGCACGATGGTGGACTCCGAGATGGGGCGTCGGCGAAAGTACTGCAAGCGATCGTGCAGGCAGCGTGCCTACGAGCAGAGAACGCTGCTGGAGGGCACGTCCATTCCCGACGACGCGGTGATCCTCTCCTCGGCCGAGGCCGCCGACTTCGGCGACCGGATGTTCGCGCTGCGGTGCGCCGCGGAGGACCTCGGCACCGCGGTGGCCGAAGGTGCCGGACACGACGTGCTGGCCGACCTCACCGACACGCTGCTCGAACTCGCGCGGGAAGCCGAGAAGCTGCGGTGACCGCGCGCATCTTCGCGCCCTCGCTCGTCGTCACGCTCGTGGCGCTGGTCGTCGCCTACCTCTACCTCGGCTGGACCGGCCTCGCCCTGTGCGCCATCCTCGGCGTGCTCGAGGTGTCCCTGTCGTTCGACAACGCGGTCATCAACGCGACGATCCTCGAACGGATGAGCGCGTTCTGGCAGAAGATGTTCCTCACCGTCGGCGTACTCATCGCCGTGTTCGGCATGCGTCTACTGTTCCCGCTGGTCATCGTGTGGATCACCGGAGGTCTCAACCCCGTCGAGGCGCTCGACCTGGCGATGAACCCGCCGCCCGAGGGGCAGACGCATTTCGCCGACGGTCAACCCAGCTACGAGACGATCCTCACCGAGGCCCACCCGCAGATCGCGGCGTTCGGCGGCATGTTCCTCCTGTTGCTGTTCCTCAACTTCGTGCTCACCGAGCGTCCGCAGACCTGGCTCACGTGGCTCGAGAAGCCGCTGGCCACGCTCGGCAAGCTCGACCAGCTCGCGGTCGTACTGGCCGCCCTCGCGCTGGTTCTCACCGCTGAATTCCTGGCGCCGGACGAGAGCCGCGCGACCGTCCTGATCGCCGGAATACTGGGCATGGTCACCTACATCACCGTCGACGGGCTCAGCTCGCTGTTCATGGCCGAGCCGGGATCAGACGGGCCGGAATCAGACGGGCCGGAATCAGACGGGCCCGAATCACACAGGTCCGGATCGAACGGCACCGGTCCGCACCCGGTCACCGTGGCCACCGGCAAGGCCGGGTTCTTCCTGTTCCTCTATCTCGAGCTCCTGGACGCGTCGTTCTCCTTCGACGGGGTGATCGGCGCCTTCGCCATCACCTCCGACCCGATCATCATCGCGTTGGGGCTCGGATTCATCGGCGCGATGTTCGTGCGGTCCATCACGATCTACCTTGTCCGCAAGGGCACGCTGGGGGAGTACCGCTACCTCGAACACGGTGCGCACTGGGCCATCGGCGCCCTGGCCGCGATCCTGTTGATCAGCATCGAGATCGAGATCAACGAGGTGATCACGGGGCTCGTCGGCGTCGCGTTCATCGGCGCGTCGCTCGCCAGCAGCATCCGCGCGAACCGGCGCGAAGCGCGTGCCGGGACCGGCGATCGACTGGCCGTCTGAGCTTCTCCCCGGCCGTCCTCGAACGTGCGGTGAACATCTGCGGGACCTTTGGAATCAGCATGGGCCGCCTGCTGTCTTCTGTCGGTCGACAGGTGTAGAAATGACGACGTCGGTGACGTGTGTCACGCAGGAGCCGAAGCCGAGTGGCTCCGCGACACAGGTCCGGTTTCAGGTCGACAACGCAGATTCGGTGGTCTTCATGGACAGCAAACAGCAGCAGATGATCCAGTTCGAGACGGACTGGTACTCCCTGGGCGGGGGCTCCTCCCGGCAGATCGTCGAGGAATTCGGTCTCACCGATCGGGACTTCTTCTCCCAGGTCGACCGCCTCGTCGACACCGACCCGCCGTCGGGATTGACCGCTGCGGAGCTGCGCCGCATGCGCCAGGTCATCCGCCGTCGGCTGTGGATGGCCCGCTGATCCCAGCCCGCGCGCGGCTCGGGGGATAATCGACGGGTGCCCTTCTCCGATGACGATCTCGAAGCGTTCTATCGCGATGTCGAGGCACGCACGGCGTTCCGCGAGCAACCTCGACGCCGGCGCCGCGCCGGTGTCGACTATCCGGCCTGCCCGACGCCTGACAAACTGCCGTTCGCCTCGCCGGCCGACGCTCGCGAGGGCATCGATCGACTCCGGCGCCACCTCGTCGGTACCGCTCCGGAGCTGCGCTACTACGAGTGCTCCTGCCGCGCTTGGCATATCACCAGCTCAGCGCAACTGATTCATCGACGGGTGCCGCCGGCGCCGGCTCGTCGTCGGAAGGGTAAGAAGAAGCGGTGACGATTCCGCCCGCCGGTCCGCACGCACTCGTCGACCTCGCGAGCGACGACCCGTCGACGACCGCCGAGACCTACCAGCGGTTGCTCGGACGCGAGGTCGGTACGGGCGCCGACGGCCGGCGAGTGGTGAACCTCGGCAACGTCGCACTCTCGATCCGGCCGTCGGCCGGCGAGCCCGACACCCACGACGTGTACTTCACGGTCGACGACATCACGGCGTCCCGGCGTCTACTCGGCCGGCGCGGGTTTCCGCTCGCGGACACCGTCCTCGGAGCGCTGGGCGAGACCAGTCCGGTCGGGATCGCCGAACGAAACGAGTCCGGAGTCGCCGCCGACGGCGATCTGACCGGCCTCGATCATCTGGTCTTCACCTGTGACAACCGCGATGTCGCCGTCGCGCTGTTCGCCGGCACCTTCGGCCTCGATTTCCGTCTCGACCAGCCGATCGGGCAGGACGCCCGTCAGCTGTTCTTCCGGCGCGACGACCTGATCGTCGAGGTCGTCGCCGCGCCCCGCCCGCCGGCCGACCCGGTGCCGTCGTCGCCGGTCATGCTCTGGGGTGTGGCATGGCGGTCGACCGATGTGGACTCGACCCACGCGCGTCTGACGGCCGACGGACTCGATCTCAGCGAGGTCCGCATCGGACGCAAGAAGGGCACGCGGATCTTCACGGTTCGCCACCGCGAACTCGCCACGCGGACCGTGGTCATCGGCCCCGAGGCCGGACCCGACTCGCTTCAGTAGCCGAAATCCGACAAAAGGTGGGTTTTCGGGAACGCCTGCGCTAATCTGACTACGAATGTTGTCGAATTAGTAGTAACCGAGACCGATGTTGGGGGCACCATGACCGCGGTACACGAAGAACGGACAGCGTCCGAACCCGCAGCGAGTGACTTCGTGGCGGGCGAGCCGCTGCTCAACCACCGCGACGACGAGATCGAACTGATCCCGCCGGACTCGCTGACCGCCAAGCTCACCGGCATGTACACGTTCCTCCCGATCAACGGGGCGGCGTTCGTGATGCAGGTGATGCACCCCGTCATCGGCGATGTCGTCGACAAGTATTCAGTCTTCCGCACCGATCCCGTGGGACGTGCGATCCGCTCCGCCGACTCGGTGCTGCGCTGGACCTACGGCGGTCAGGAGGCTTTCGAGGAGGGCAAGCGTCTCCGCAAGCTGCACCAGCCGCTGCAGATGCGCAACTCGGAGGGCAAGCACATCAGTGCACTCAACCCGGAGGCGTACGCCTGGGTGATCGCCACCGCGCTACCCACGATCGAGACCGCCGCGCCGCTGGTGCTGGGCCGGCACTTCACTCTCGAGGAGCGCAAAGAACTCCTGCGGGACAACCGCCGCATCGCCAAGATCGTCCAGGTACCGATGAAGAACTACCCCGAGACCCTCGAGGAGTTCGACGAGTACTTCGACGATTTCATCGAGAACAAGCTCGTCCGGCACCCGGTCGCGCTGGAACTGATCGGTCAGATGCGCGCCGCGCCCGTGGTCCCGAAGTCGGTGCCCAAGGCGTTGCGCCCCGCCGTGAAGAAGGCCGCTGCCACCGCGTCGGTGCCGTTCCAGAACTTCAACTACCTGACCACCGTCGGCGTCATGGATCCGCGCGTGCGCGAAATCCTGGGCCTGAGCTGGTCCGACGCCGAGCAGCGTCACCTCGAGCGGATTCATCGCAATCTGCGATTCGCCTACCGCACCCTGCCGGAGCGGCTGACGTACTTCCCGCTGGCCTATCACGCCCGGCGTCATCACGACGCGATCCAGGCCATGAAGGTTCGCGAGAAGGCGAGCGCTGCCTACCAGTACCACCCCAAAGAGGGTGCGGCGCACCAGGGCTGAGCGCTCCCGGTCGGTCTGGTCACGTCGTCGGGGGCGTGACCAGACCGACGACATGGTCGGCGATCGCCAACGATGACGTGATGCCCGGCGACTCGATACCGAAGAGGTTGACCAGGCCCGCGATGCCGTGTGACCGCGGGCCCTGGATCACGAAGTCACCGGCACCGGCACCCGGCCCGGCGACCTTGGGCCGGATCCCGGCGTAGGCGGGCACCAGGGCGTTGGTCGGCAACTGCGGCCAGTACGTGCGGATGGCTCGTTCGAATGCGTCGGCGCGCGCCTCGTCGACGGCGTGGTCGAGTACCTCTCCGGCAATCGTCTCGTCGGGGGACGAGTTCAGCCATTCGACGTCGGGGCCGAATCGGGCCTCGCCGGCGAGATCCATCGTGAAGTGCACGCCCAATCCGCCGTCGGCGGGGATCGGGTAGACGAGGTGACGGAACGGCGCCCGGACGCCGGACAACCCGAAGTAATTCCCCTTGGCGAGGAAGCGCGGCGGGATCCGGCCGCCGAAGCCGGCCAGCGCCCGGGCCACCTCCCACGCGCCGATCCCGGCACAGTTGACGAGCGTCCGGGCGGAGGCCGATTCGCCGTCCGATGTCTGCACGGTGATGCCGTGTGCGTTGATCTGTCCGCCGATCACCCTGCTGCGCAACGCGATCGCGCCACCGTGTGCCTCTAGGTCACGCACCAGTGCACGCACCACACCGTCGACGTCGACGATCCCGGTCGACGGTGAGAACAGTGCCGCGACGCCTTCGACTGCCGGTTCCCGGTCGCGCAGTTCGTCCACTCCGATCCGTCGAAGGTCGGAAACGCCGTTGGCCAGACCGTGTCGGAGCAAGACGCCGAGGCGTTCGCTCTGAGTGCCGTCGGTGGCGACGATGAGTTTGCCCGGCCGCGCCCACGAGACGCCGTGCTCGTCGCAGAATCGGGTCAACTGATCGCGACCGCGGACGCACAGTTCCGCCTTCAGGCTGCCCTCGGGGTAGTAGATGCCGGCGTGGATCACCTCCGAGCTCCGCGAGGTCGTCTGCGCGCCAACCGAATCGGCGGCCTCGAGGACGACGACGTCGCGTCCTCGCCGGGCGAATGCCCGCGCCACCGCCAGCCCGACGATGCCGCCGCCGACCACGAGGCAGTCGACCTCCACACGCTCCGTCGTCGCGTGCTCGGCCCGGTGGATGCCCGTCACCGCTCGTACCTCCTCGTCGCTTGTCGTCGAGTTCCGTCGGCCACGGTATCCGGGCAAACCCGGCGGCGTGGGGCAGACTGGGGTGATGCGGTATTCGGAGGTTCTCGCGATCGTGCAGGCCGGTGGACGTGGTTCGCGGATGGAGGTGCTGACCGATCGGCGGGCGAAACCCGCGTTGCCGTTCGCGGGCAACTATCAGCTCATCGATTTTCCGCTCTCCAACCTGCACCACAGTCACATCGACGACGTGTGGTTGTGCGTGCAGTACGAGGCCGAGACCATCACCCAGATCGTGGCGGGTGGCCGTCCCTGGGATCTGGACCGTACGAGCGGCGGGTTGCGCGTGGTGATGCCGGAACAGACCGACGCCCCGGAAACCGAAGACGGCTTCGCGACCGGCAACGCCGACCTGCTGTACCGCATCCGCGGCCGCATCGCCGCCCACGCACCGGCCGAGGTCATCGTCATGAGCGCCGACCACGTCTACGACTTCGACTTCCGCGACGCCATCGAGACCCACCGCCGCCACGGCGCCGAATGCACTGTGGTCACCACGACGTGTCCGCTCGACGAGGCCGCGCAGCACGCCACCGTGAAAGCCCGCCGCGACGGGACCGTCCGCGAGTTCCGCTACAAACCCGAACGCGCCACCACGCGCACGATCGCCACCGAGATCTTCGTCTACGACCCGGCCGTCCTCATCGAGGGCCTCGAGTACCTGGAGAGCCGGACGACCGAGGGATCCCCGAAGGACGACACCGGCCTGGGCGACTTCGGCGAACACCTGGTGCCCTGGTTCGTCGACCGCGGCAAGACGGTGGCCCACGCGATGCCGGGGTACTGGATCGACGCCGGCCGTCCCGAGACCTACCTGCAGGCGCACCGCGACCTCATCTCCGGGTCCCTCGACGTCTTCCGCGCCGACCGGCCGATCCTCACCAACCAGCCGCAGCGCCCGGCCGCGCGTATCGAGACCGGGGCGGTCGTCGAGGACAGTCTCGTCAGCAGCGGCGCCCACGTGCACGGAACGGTCCGACGCAGCGTTCTCGGACCGGGGGTGGTCGTCGAAAAAGGTGCGGTCGTGGCCGATTCGGTGATCTTCGGTGACGTTGTCATCGGCGCCGGCGCGTCGGTCGCATGGTCTGTCCTCGACGAACGGGTGCGCGTCGGCCCGAACGCGGTGATCGGCGGGCACCCGCGGACACGCCCGGTCCCGACCGAGAAGATCACGTTGGTCGGGATGGACACGCAGATCCTGCGCGGTGCCCGGGTGGCATTGGGAGACCGCGTCGAGCCGGGTCGCCGCATCCGGTGACCCGGGCCGACCTGTTCGCGACCGCGCGGCACTGGCGGGACCACGATCCGGACCCGTCGACCCGAGCCGTGCTGACCGATCTGATCGACGCGGCCGTGACCGGTGACGTCGCCGCCGCCGACGATCTCGCGGCCCGCTTCCACGGACCGCTGACCTTCGGCACCGCCGGCCTGCGCGGCGAGGTCGGTGCGGGCGAGTCACGGATGAACGTCGCCGTGGTCACCCGCGCCACGGCCGGTGTCGCGCGGTATCTGCTCGACACGGTCGGTCCCGACGCGCGTGTCGTGGTCGGGTGCGACGCCCGGCACGGATCGGCCGAGTTCTTCGACGCGGCAACCGAAGTGCTTGCGGCGCAGGGGCTCACGGTGTTCGCGCTGCCACCCCGGTTGCCGACGCCGGTCACCGCTCATGCGACGCGTGCGCTCGACTGCGACGCCGGGGTGATGATCACCGCCTCGCACAACCCACCGGCCGACAACGGTTACAAGGTGTATCTCGGCGGCCGTGCCACCGACGATGCGGGCAGGGGAGTGCAGATCATATCGCCGGCCGACGCCGACATCGCGGCCCGGATCGCGCAGGCGCCGCCCGCCGACGAAGTGTCCCGCGACCCCGCGGCGGTCATCCACCTCGACGACGAGACCGTGCGGACCTATGTCGAGCGCACCGCGCGGCTTCGACCGGGCGGCGGCCCGTCGCCGGTGCGCGTCGTACTGACGCCGATGCACGGGGTCGGGGGTGCGGTCGCTCGGGATGTGCTGCGGGCCGCGGGAATCGGCGACGTCCACGTGGTGGCGGCGCAGTCCGCTCCCGATCCGGACTTCCCGACGGTGCCGTTCCCGAACCCGGAGGAGCCAGGTGCCCTCGACCTCGCGCTCGATCTCACACGCGACGTCGACGCGGACGTCGTGATCGCCCTCGACCCCGACGCCGACCGCTGCTCGGTGGCGACGGTCGGTCCCGACGGGCAGTGGCGGCAGCTGACCGGCGACGAAATCGGCGCGCTGCTGGGGGAGCAGGCGGCACGGGATGCGACGCGCCCCGGTGACACCCTGGCGTGTTCGATCGTGTCGAGCCGGCTGCTCGGCCGGGTCGCCGCGGACCACGGGCTGCGGTTCGCCGCGACGCTCACCGGCTTCAAGTGGATCGCCCGGACTTCCAGCCTGCGTTTCGGTTACGAGGAGGCCATCGGCTACTGCACCGACCCCGACACCGTCCGCGACAAGGACGGCATCGGTGCGATGGTCCGGGTCATCTCCCTCGTCGAGGAACTCGGGAAGGACGGCCGCACGCTGACCGACGAACTCGACCGGCTCGCCCGTCGCCACGGCCTGCATGCCACCGCACCGTTGACGATCCGCGTCGAGGACACCGCGCTGATCGGCGAGATGATGCAGCGCCTGCGTTCGTCGCCGATCGAACGACTGGCCGGCTCGCCGGTGGTGGAGAACCGCGACCTGGCACATGGATCCGCTGATCTCCCGCCGACCGACGGCGTCCTGGTGCGGACCGCCGCCGACGACCGCGTCGTCGTGCGTCCCTCCGGCACCGAGCCGAAACTGAAGTGCTATCTGGAAGTCGTCCTCGACTGCCCGGGCGGCGCCGTACCGCGGGACGAGGCCGCACGCCGTCTCGACGCCCTCGGTGCGGACATCTCGGCGGTGCTCGGGGTCTGAGCGCACTACGATCGATCCGTGCCGCGAACCGATTCCGATCAGCGCCTGCGCGACCTGACCCTGCTGCGTCAGGTCCGCGATCGCATCGACCGCGAGTACGCGCAGCCGCTCGACGTCGAGGCGCTCGCGCGCGGGGTGAACATGTCGGCCGGTCACCTGAGCCGGAAGTTCCGCCAGACCTACGGCGAATCGCCTTACTCGTACTTGATGACTCGCCGCATCGAACGGGCGATGACGCTGCTGCGCCGCGGCGACCTGACCGTCACCGAGGTCTGCTTCGAGGTGGGCTGCTCGTCGTTGGGCACCTTCAGCACCCGGTTCACCGAACTCGTCGGGGTCCCGCCGACGGTCTATCGCGAACAGTCGGCCGACGCGACGGACGGGATACCGGCGTGCCTGGCGAAGAACATCACGAGACCGATCAGGAATCGAGAAGCACAGCGCGGCTGAGACTGCCTAGCCTGATCCCATGAACATCACGATCCAGTACACCTTCCTCCCACACACCGATGGCGACGCCGCCTTGGGCTTCTACCGTGACCTCCTCGGTTTCGAACTCCGCAAGGATGTCGGCTACGAGGGCATGCGGTGGCTGACCGTCGGCCCGCCCGGACAGCCGGGCACGTCGATCGTCCTGCATCCGCCGGCTGCCGATCCCGGTATCTCCGAGGAGGAACGCCAGACGATCCTCGAGCTGATCGCCAAGGGGAGTTACGGCGCGCTGACGCTGGCGACCGACGACCTCGACGGGCTTTTCGAAAAATTGCAGTCCAGCGGCGTCGACATCGTGCAGGAGCCGATGGATCAGCCGTATGGCGTGCGCGACGCCGCCGTTCGTGATCCGGCGGGCAACCTCATCCGTATCGACCAGGCCGGCTGAGAGATGTGCGGCCCCGGTCGATACCCGCCCCCGGAAGCACTCGGCGCGGTCGTCGACCGACAACACCCCGCGCCGGCGCCCTCCACCCTGGTTAGATCGACCGGGAGTCCGCGCACCGACCTCGCGGCGACGGACCTCCGGAATGACACGAGCACCCCGAACGCCGATGACCGCCCATCCGCGGTCGCGCCAGTGATGGAGAGACGATGAGCCGAACCGCCACCCGTCCCGCACGGAAGGTCGACGCCGTGCGGGCCGACGGCATTCACCCCGCCGACACGCACGACATCATCCGCGTCCACGGCGCCCGGGAGAACAACCTCAAGGACGTCAGCGTCGATCTGCCGAAGCGTCGGCTGACGGTCTTCACCGGGGTGTCGGGTTCCGGGAAGAGCTCACTGGTCTTCAGCACCATCGCCGCGGAATCCCAGCGGCTCATCAACGAGACGTACAGCGCGTTCGTCCAGGGCTTCATGCCGTCGATGGCTCGTCCGGACGTCGACATCCTGGAGGGTCTGACGACGGCGATCATCGTCGATCAGGAGCGGATGGGTGCCAACGTCCGGTCGACCGTCGGCACGGCCACCGACGCCAACGCGATGCTGCGTATCCTGTTCAGTCGCTTGGGAACTCCGCACATCGGATCGCCGCAGGCGTTCTCGTTCAACGTCGCCTCGATCAGCGGGGCGGGTGCGGTGACCATCGAGAAGGGCGGGCAGAAGGTCAAGGAGCGTCGGAGCTTCTCCATCACCGGCGGGATGTGCCCGCGATGCGAGGGACGTGGCGACGTCTCCGACTTCGACCTCACCGCACTCTACGACTCGTCGAAGTCGCTCAACGAGGGCGCGCTGACGATCCCCGGCTACTCGATGGACGGCTGGTACGGCCGGATCTACCGCGGTTGCGGCTTTTTCGACCCCGACAAGCCGATTGCAAAATACACCAAGAAGCAACTCAACGACCTGCTCTACAAAGAGCCCACCAAGATCAAGGTCGAGGGCATCAACATCACCTTCGAGGGTCTGATCCCGAAGATCCAGAAGTCGATGTTGAGCAAGGATCGTGAGGCGATGCAGCCGCACATCCGTGCCTTCGTCGACCGCGCCATCACCTTCGCGAAGTGCCCGGACTGCGAGGGCACCCGCCTCACCGCCGAGACCCGCTCGTCGAAGATCAGGGGCATCAGCATCGCCGACGCATGCGCGATGCAGATCAGCGATCTCGCCCAGTGGGTCGCGGAGCTCGACGATCCGTCCGCGGCCCCGCTGATCACCGCGCTGCGAGACCACCTCAACGCGTTCGTCGACATCGGTCTCGGCTACCTGTCCCTGGAACGCCCGGCCGGCACCCTGTCCGGCGGAGAGGCGCAGCGCACCAAGCTGATCCGTCACCTCGGTTCGTCGCTGACCGACGTGACCTATGTGTTCGACGAGCCGTCGATCGGTCTGCACCCGCACGACATCACCCGGATGAACGATCTGCTGCGCGCATTGCGGGACAAGGGCAACACGGTGCTGGTGGTCGAGCACAAGCCGGAGGTGATCGCGATCGCCGACCGCGTCGTCGACATCGGCCCGGGAGCGGGCACCGACGGCGGCACGATCGTGTTCGAAGGCACCGTCGACGAACTGCGGGCCGCGGACACGCTCACCGGGCGCCACCTGGAGGACCGCGCCGCCGTCAAGGACGAAGTCCGCACGCCCAGTGGTCATCTCGAGGTCCGCGGGGCCGACGCCAACAATCTGCGCGATGTCGACGTCGACATCCCGCTCGGTGTGCTGGTCGTGCTCACCGGCGTCGCGGGCTCGGGCAAGAGTTCGTTGATCAACTCGACGGTCGCCAAGGAGGACGAAGTCGTCTCCATCGACCAGAGCGCCATCAAGGGGTCGCGGCGTTCCAATCCGGCGACCTACACCGGTCTGCTCGAGCCGATCCGCAAGGCGTTCGCCAAGGCCAACGGCGTGAAACCCGCCTTGTTCAGTGCGAACTCGGAGGGTGCCTGCCCCAACTGCAACGGTGCAGGCGTCGTCTACTCCGACCTCGCGATGATGGCCGGCGTCGCCGCGCCCTGCGAGGTGTGCGAGGGCAAGCGATTCCAGGCCGAGGTGCTCGATTACACCTTCGGCGGCCGCAACATCAGCGAAGTGCTCGAGATGTCGGTCGCCCAGGCGGAGGCCTTCTTCGCCGGCGGCGACGCCAAACTCCCGGCGGCGCATAAGATCCTGCACCGGATGGTCGACGTCGGGCTCGGCTACATCAAGGTCGGTCAACCGCTGACCACTCTGTCCGGCGGCGAACGCCAGCGACTCAAGCTGGCCAGCCACATGGGGGAGAAGGGCGACGTCTACATCCTCGACGAGCCCACCACCGGCCTCCACCTCGCCGACGTGGAACAGCTCCTCGGGCTGCTCGACCGTCTCGTCGACTCCGGAAAGTCGGTGATCGTCATCGAGCACCATCAGGCCGTGATGGCCCACGCCGACTGGATCATCGACCTCGGCCCGGGCGCCGGCCACGACGGCGGCCGGATCGTCTTTGAGGGCACGCCCGCCGACATCGTTGCCGACCGGTCCACGCTCACCGGTGAGCACCTCGCCGAGTACGTCGGTGCCTGACACCGGGGATCCCGAACCACAAAACTGCTGGTCACATGCCAGAGGAGCAGAAGGATCTGAGCGATCTTGGCGTTGACAACTCCCGTACCCTCTGCTCCCTGAGGTGCGAGGAGCGATAGCGACGAGCCTCGAAGGGTCCAGCAACCAGGCCCCCCCAACCGACAGACTTCAACTCGACCTATGGACTTCGATCGAGGTCTACCGGTCGAGTTGAAGTCTGTCGGTCAACAAGGGAGTAGGTTCGCGCGAGACAACACAAACGACGCAGCGCAGCTGACCCTCTCACTACGGCACCCCTCGTGACGCTTTTCCGCGCGAACCGCGAACGTCCCCGACGGTGTCAGACGCCCGTGGCATCATGTCGGTTGATGAACGACGGGCAAGGTGAGAGTGGATCGTCGCGATCCGTCTCAGGGGTAACCCCTGGGTGCACTTCACAGCTGGTTCCTGCGTCCGACGCCGGCGCGCACGCTGCACGTGCCACACGGCGCCGCTGCTCAGTTCTGGTCACCCCATCCGTCGTTCATCATCACGTCAGCCCGCGACGCGACACGACGCCGTGACCGAACCGTTCCTGCAACCGCACGAGGCAGCGGAAGTCGCCGCGGCCTTCTCGCGCACGTATACCGCCTGGACGTGGCCGGAGATCCTGGCGGCAGTGACAGCGGTCCTGCCCGCTGAGGTCACCTCCGAAGTCGCCGCCGGCATCATCGAACTCTCGCCTCACGAACCGCGACACCCCGCGACCGTGATGATCCAGGCCCTCGCGCCGTGGACCCACCCGGCACCCGTCGCCGCTCAACCCGTCGTCCTGCACGAACCACGTTCCGCAGGAACGGTGTCCGACGCTCTGCCCGATCTCTACGATGTCGAGCAGTTCGCGCACTGGCTCGACTTCACCGTGCCCGAGCTCGAATGGTTCGCCGACCGCGGCCAATGGCTACGAACGGCGCGCCCGCCGTTGCGTCACTACCGAATCTGGCGGCGTGAGAAGCGGGACGGTGTCCGGGTCATCGAAGCTTCGAAACCCCGTATGCGCGAGACGCAACGGCGCCTGTTGAGACGGTTGGTCGAGCGCATTCCGGCACATCCCGCAGCACGCGGCTTCATACCCGGGTCGTCACCGGCTGCTTTCGCCTGGCCGCACACGGACCGTCCCGTGGTACTGCGCGTCGACCTCCGGCATTGCTTCGAGACGATCACCGTACCGCGCGTCCGAGCAGTGTTCCGGCAGGCCGGCTACCCGCCGCACATCGCCCGCCTGCTCGCCGAATTGTGCACCACGGCAACGCCTGTGGACGAACTCCGCGGTATCGATCACACGCACGCGGCACTCCTTCGGGAACGACACCTGCCGCAAGGTGCGCCGACCTCGCCGCATCTGGCGAATCTCGTGATGCGGCCGCTCGATCGGCGGCTCGACGGGTACGCCCGCCGTCACGGCCTCCGATACACCCGCTACGGCGACGACCTCGCGATTTCGGGCGACGCGATGAACGCCGACCGCGTGCTGTGGACGGTGCTCCGCATCGTCGAAGACGAGCGATTCACCGTGCACCCGGAGAAGGTCCGGATCATGCACAGCCATCAGCGCCAACAGCTCTCCGGTCTCGTCGTCAACGACCGTCCGCAGGTCGCCAGATCCGACTACGACAATCTGCGGGCCCTGCTCCACAACGCCCGCCGACACGGGGCGTCGTCGCAGAATCACGACGAGCACCCGGACTTCCGCGCACACGTCTACGGCCTCATCGCGTGGGTGGGTGCGACGGGGGAGACGCGTCGACGCCGGTTGCTGAACATGGCCCGCACGGTCGACTGGGACAGCTGAGAACCTCTGAAGACGGACCAAACGCCCGAACAATCCCGAACCTCACACCGGCTGCGGTTCGCTGTGAGACCACTGTTACCTCGGCCTTCCCCGCAGCGTGCCCAGTCGCAATGCCGGTGGACCAAGGTCCGTGCATGGACAAGCAACTGCTCGAACGCAGCCTGGCACTCGTCGATCTTCCCGACTCGGGCCTCACCGTTCGCTTCTACGAGATCCTGTTCGACCGCTATCCCACCGTTCGCGCCATGTTCGGCCGCGACACCCGGGCCCAGGCCGAGATGTTGCGCAGCGCCGTCGCCTCGGTCGTGGAGCATCTCGACGACGCCGAGTGGCTGACGACGACTCTGCACGCGTTGGGGCGACGACACGCCGGTCTCGGCGTCACCAGACCGATGTACACGGCGGTCGCGGAATGCATGATCGCCGCGATGAGCGAGATTGGCGGCGAGTCCTGGACCCCGGCCATGACGCTGGCCTGGGACCGCGCACTCGGGGCGGTCGCGACGATCATGCTCGACGGCTATCCGGACGACGGCGTGGTCGACATCATGCCGGCAGATCGACGCAAACCCGGAGCCGCGTGACCAACCCCCCGGCAGGACCCGACCACGCCCTGTAGACCGAACCCAGTCCACCCGCTCAACCGAACCCGCCACACTTCGGCCGTCCGACGACCGAAGAGTTCCATAGATCCGCCCGCCGCCTCGACGGCCCGGCCACCCTGAAGCGAACGCCCTCCGCGATACGATCCCGCTCGGAAGTGAGGGCTCGTGACTGCTGCTGTAAACCCCCGACGTGCGCTGGATCGATACCTGGGATCAGCCTGGGCCCGGTGGGCGACACTCGCCGTCTTCCTCATCAGTTCGGCGGTCGCCATCGTCGTGCTGCCGAACCAACCGCCGGCCCCGTATCGCATCGATTTCGACGTCTACCGCATGGGCGGACAGGTCCTGCTCGACGGCGGCGACCTGTACGGCATCCTGCCCCGACTCGCGGAAGGCTCGTACCTCCCGTTCACATATCCACCGCTTGCCGCAGCGCTGTTCTCGATCTTCACGGTCGTTCCACTCAGCCTCGGTCAGGCCCTGTTCACCGCGATCTCCATCGGCTGCCTGCTGGTGGTGTGCCGCATCGTCCTGTCTAGCCTCGTCGAGCGGCCGGCGCACGAATTATGGTGGCTCGCAACGGCCGCCACGACGGTGGGCCTCTGGCTCGAACCCGTCCGCGACACCCTCAACTTCGGACAGATCAACATCGTGCTGATGACGCTCGTCGTCGTCGACGTACTGCTGGGCCGCGGCAAGTGGTGGAACGGGCTGCTCGTCGGACTCGCCATCTCGATCAAGCTCACCCCCGCGGTGTTCCTGCTGTTCTTCTTCGTCCGCCGGGACTGGCGCGCACTCGGCGTGGCCGCGGCGTCAGCGGTTGCCTACGCCGCCCTCGGCCATCTCCTGACACCGAACGACTCGCGCACCTACTGGACATCGACCCTCTTCGACACCGACCGCATCGGGAGTCCGCACTTCGCGAACAACCAATCGATCAAGGGTGAGCTCGGCAGACTCGGCATCGAGTCCGACGTCGCGTGGTTCCTCGTCTCGCTGATCGTCGGGCTGTTCATCGCCTGGGTCGCGTGGCGTCTGCTGTCGGTTGCACCGGCAGGTCCACAGCCTTCCGGGCCGCGCGACGTCGCGGCACTGATGGCAGTCGCGTTCGCCGCGCTGTACTGCTCGCCGGTCGCCTGGGACCACAGCTGGGTCTGGGTGGTCCCGCTGCTTATCTTGCTGACCTTCCTCGCGACCACGCCCGCGGCGTCGGCGATGTGGTGGTGGCTCGTCGGTTCCGGGCTCGTCATCTTCGCCGTCGCGCCGCATCAGCGAATCCCGCAGCGGTACGACGCCGAGTTGTCCTGGGTCTGGTGGCAGCATCTCGTCGGGTCGTCGTACCTGCTCTGGGGTCTGGTGGTGCTGGTCGCGCTGGGGGTCTCGGCGCCCCGCGTGCTGACGTCCCGACGGTCGGGCGACACGCTCGCACAACCTGCGTGAACACCCCGTCTGCAGACGCCCCTTGAAACAGACGCTAAAATCCGTTCCAATGGTGCATAGTGATGTAACGCACATCGGAACAACGGGGAGTGGCAGGTTCATGACGAGTCGGAAAAAGCAGATCCAGAGCGTGCTGGCGAAGGCGAGCAGCATGTACCCGAGCTCGGAGCGTCCGCTGGCCGAGCCGCCCGCCGGATCCGATCTCAAGCCGGTGATGGGTGACCCAGGGGTTCCGTGGCTCGGCAACACCCTCGAAGCGCTCGTCGACCCGCTCAAGTCGGCGATGGAACGTTTCGAGCGGTACGGACAGGTCTCCTGGTCGGGTGCGCTGGGGATGAACATGGTCACCCTCGTCGGTCCGGACGCGATCGAAGCGGTGTGGATGAACCGCAAGAAGGCGTTCTCGAGCGAACTCGGCTGGGAACCGATGATCGGCCCGTTCTTCCGCCGGGGCGTGATGCTGATGGACTTCGACGAGCACATGCAGCACCGCCGCATCATGCAGCAGGCGTTCAGCCGCCCCCGCCTCACCGGCTACCTCGACATCATGACCCCGCACATCGAGAAGACCCTCGCCAACTGGGAGGTGGGCAACGGCTTCAAGATGTACTCCCGGACCAAGGACCTCACCCTGTCGCTGGCGACCGAAGTCTTCATGGGTGCTCACGTCAGCGAGTCCGAGGCCCACCGACTGGAGCACGCCTTCGAGGCGGCGGTTCGCGGCGGTCAGGCGATCGTGCGCAAGGACGTCGGCAACTGGACCTGGGCCAAGGGGCTCCGGGGCCGCGAGGTGCTGCAGGAGTACTTCCGCTCCGAGATCCCGCTGCGTCGCGGCAACGACGCCGACGACCTGTTCAGCGTGCTCTGCAACGCCGAGAGCGACGAGGGCGAGACGTTCTCCGACGAGGACATCGTCAACCACATGATCTTCGTGATGATGGCTGCACACGACACCAGCACCATCGCGCTGTCGATGATGACCTACTTCCTCGGCAAGCACCCCGAGTGGCAGCAGCGCCTGCGCGAGGAGTCCCTGGCCCTCGACAAGCCGACGATCGACTACGACGACGTCGACAAGCTGCCCAGCATGGAGCTGGCCTTCAAGGAGACGCTGCGCCTCAACGCCCCGGTCGGGATGCTCTTCCGCATGGCGATCGAGGACACCGAGGTCTGCGGCCATTACATCCCGAAGGGCACGCTGCTCGGCATCCACCCGTGGGCGACGATGCTGCGCAAGGAATGGTGGCCCAACCCCACCCACTTCGACCCCGAACGCTTCTCGCCGGAACGCCGCGAGGACAAGGTCCACCGCTTCGCATGGGCACCCTTCGGCGGCGGTGCCCACAAGTGCATCGGCCTGTATTTCGGTGGCATGGAGGTGAAGTCGATCCTGCACCAGATGCTCCAGCGCTTCGAATGGGACGTCCCGGCCGGTTACCGCCCGGAACTCACCTACGGCACCGGTCCGACCCCCGCCGACGGCCTCCCGATCAACCTGCGGCACCGCAAGATCTGACGGTTCCTCACACCCGAGGAGCGAGCCGCTCCACCGCTCCCCGGGGGTGCGAGTAGCGCAGGCACCATCCCACCGCTCTCCGGGGTGCGAGCAGCGCGAGCACCGGCCCACCGCTCTCCGGGGTGCGAGTAGCGCGAGCACCGGCCCACCGCTCTCCGGGGTGCGAGTAGCGCAAGCACCAACCCACCGCTTCCCGGGGTGCGAGCAGCGCAAGCACCAGCCCACCGGTCTCCGGGGTGCGAGTAGCGCAAGCACCAACCCACCGCTCCCTGAGGTGCGAGGAGCGATAGCGACGAGCCACGAAGGGTCCCAGTCGATCTCACGGCTGGGGCCTTCGTGGTTCGCTGCTCGTGCAACTCAAGGTCAGGAGTAGACAGGCGCAAAAGAAATTCTCATCCCCCTGAGCACGATCGAAGGGAAATATGCCCTTCGATCACGCTGAGAGGGACGCGTTTTGGCACGCCAGAGGTCCAACTGTGCGCAACCGCAGACCCCAACGGGTGAAGAGCGACGGCGACGACCTCAGCAGAGCCCCTCCCCGCTGATTGAGCCGGCACCGAGCGAAGCCGCCGGGCCGAGCAAGCGACGAAGGAGCGCGTCGAGGTCGAGAAGTCCACCCCCCGCTGATGAGCCGGCACCGAGCGGAGCGAGGAGTCCACCCCGCTGATTGAGCCGGCACCGAGCGGAGCGAGGAGCCGTGTCGAAATCACCTGGTGACCCGAAGTCACCAAGTGACTCCGCGCGACAACCCCTACGACGCCCCGAGAATGCTGATCTCGAAGACGAGGGTGTCGCCGACCTCGATGTTCGCCTGCGGATTGCCCTGCGCGTAACCGTCGGCCGACGTCATGGCGACGCCCACCTTCGACCCGACCTTCTGTCCCGCGATGGCCTTGCTGAACCCGGGGATCACGCCGTCGAGCGGGAAGGTCACGGGGGAGCCGTTTGCGTAGGCGCTGTCGAAGGTCTCGCCGGTGCGGCCGTTCACGCCGACATAGCAGACCGACACCGACGCGGTGTCCGGCACGACGGCGCCGTCACCCTCGACGAGCGTCTTGACCTGGGTCTCGTCGACGCTGAACGGATTCTCGACAGTGATGTTGGGGGCTTCGGTCGCGGTGGACGCGACCATCTGCAATCCACCGGTGGTGCCCTGCTCGGTCCACTGCGGCGTGGCATCGGCGTTCGCGGGTGCGGTCGGGCAGCTCTCGGCCCCCGCTACCGGGGTCTCGGCGCCGCCGGTCGCCGCGGTCGCGGTGGGTTCGGTTGTGCCCGAGCCGGAATCGGAGTCGGAGCTGCAACCGGCGACAGCCAGGACGAGAGCGGTGCCGAGGGCGAGGGTCACGTTCTTGATGTTCACCCTCGGAACGCTACCCGAGGCGCGGCCCCTCACCGAGAGCCTCGACCGGCCAACAGTCGAGCAGCGCGCTCGAGATCGGCCCGAACGGCTTGCGCGGCCGGCCATCGCGTCGCAGTCAGCGCCAGCCCACCGATCGCGGGCACCGTCAGCACCGCCTCGGCATGCACGTCGGTGCCCCCATCCCGGCCGCCCCCGTCGCGTTCGGCGAACGTCAACGTGAGGACCGCGTCAACGGACCGCCACCGTCCGATCTCCTGCCACCGTCGACGGGACTCACAGGCGGTCACCTCCATCCGCGGCGACACCCCGGGTACGACGGTGACGTCGGTCCAGCTGGTGCCGACGTCACCCGCCCGGTCACCGATCGGCCGCAGGTCGTCGATGCGGCGCAGACTCGACTGCCATTCCGGTCGATTCGCCGGGTCGGCGAGGTAGTCGAAGGTGACCTCGATCGGGGCGTCGAACGAGACCACCGTGTCGATGACGGTGAAGCGGGCGGGGGAGAGCACCAGTGGATGAGCCCCGCGAGCTGCTCGACCTCGGCGACGCTGCCCGGCGACACGAGCATCATCGTCACCCCGCACGACTCCCAGACCTTGATCTGTTCACGCACGTGGTCCAGGTCGCCGACGATTGCCGAGTCGTCCACGACGGCATCGGGGATGATCTGCGCCGCTTCGTCTTTGCGGTTGCTGCGGAAGAGTGCGGTCACCTCGTCGACGACGTCGGAGTAGCCCATCCGGCGGTACACCTCGGCATGGAAGTTGGTGTCCTCGCTGCCCATCCCGCCCATGTACAGCGCCAGGAACGGCTTGATCGCGGCGTAGGTACCTTCGCGGTCATCGGTGACGACGATCTGGGCGGTCGCGCAGATCTCGAAGTCCTCGCGACTGCGTCGTGCACCCGGGCGGGCGAATCCCTCGTCGAGCCACTCGTTGTACGTGTCGGCCATGCGCGGCGTGTAGAACAGCGGCAACCACCCGTCGGCGATCTCCGCGGCGAGCGCGACGTTCTTCGGCCCCTCGGCACCGAGCATGACGGGGATGTCGCTGCGCAGCGGGTGTGTGATCGGCTTGAGCGTCTTGCCCAGTCCCGATGCGCCCTCCCCGTCGAACGGCAGGGGATAGTGCGGTCCGGCGCTGCTGACCGGCGCCTCGCGCGCCCACACCTGACGCATGATGTCGATGTACTCGCGGGTCCGGGCCAGCGGCTTGGCGAACTTCTGCCCGTACCAGCCTTCGACGACCTGCGGTCCCGACACACCCAGCCCGACGATGTGCCGACCGCCGGACAGGTGGTCGAGGGTCAGCGCGGCCATCGCACACGCGGTGGGGGTGCGGGCCGAGAGCTGCAGCACCGACGTCCCGAGCCGGACACGGTCCGTCGACGACCCGAGCCAGGCCAGCGGGGTGTAGGCGTCGGATCCCCAGGCCTCGGCGGTGAAGATGCTGTCGAAACCGGACTCCTCGGCCGCGGCGACGATCTCGGCGTGGTGGGTCGGCGGTTGCGCGCCCCAGTAGCCCAGTTGCAGACCGAGTTTCACCGGCTGACCCCCTCGGACTCCGCAGTGTTCCCTGACTCCGCGGCGGCCTCGGCGGCGATCTGATCGAACTGCGCGCCCATCGCCGCGGCGACGGCCTGTGCTCCCGACAGCGGCCGAACCATGACCATGAGGTCGTCGATCTTGCCGTCATCGTTGACGTGAATGAAGTCGCAGCCGGTGATCTTCTTCCCGTCGACCACGGCTTCGAAGACGAGCGCCGAGTCGCGTCCGCCGGCGTCGTTGATCTCTCGGATATAGCGGAAGTCCTCGAAGACCCGCAGCACGCCCCGCAGGATGGCCGACGTGATGGCCTTGCCCGGATACGGCTTGAACGCGACCGGACTGGTGAAGACCACATCGTCGGCGAGCAGGGCCCTCATGGCCTGCTCGTCACGCGCCTCGACGGCCTCTCGGAACTGCTTCATGCGTCGACCTCCCTGTCGATGATCCTGCGTCGACGCTAGTGGATGCCGGGCCGGTTGCGGACGGAAGGCGAGGGGCCAGCAGGACGACCAGCGCCGTCGCCAGCATTGCGATGCCCACCCAACCGGTCGCGGTGATGGATTCCGACAGCACTCCGACGGCCAGCGCGGTCGCGACGGCAGGCTCGATCAGGGTGATGGTGGTGGCGGTCGAACTGTCGATCCGACCGAGTCCACGACTGAACAGCACGTACCCGAGGAACTGCGGAACCAGGACGAGGTAGGCGAGAACGCCGAGGGTTTCGGGGTGCGCGACCACGGCCGGTACCCCGACCGCGACGATCGGCAGCAGGAACACTCCGCCCAGACCCATGACGGTCCCGGCCGCGGCGCCGCGTGGCACCGACCTGTTCATGAGCCGACGCATCGCCCACGACAGCCCGGCGTAGGTGACACCCGCGAGCAGGCCGAGGCCGACACCGAGCGCCGCCGACGAGCTCCCGCCGAGTGCGTCCGAATGCGACGACTCGCTGCGCGACAACGCCAACGCCGCACTGCCGACGATGCCGAGCGCGCACGCGATGGTCCACCGCAGGGTCAACCTCCGCCCGTCGGCCACGCGCTCGATGACCGCCGACACCAGCGGTGCCGACGCCAACGACACGACGGTTCCGAGCGCGACGCCGCCGACCCGCATCGACCCGAAGAAGCAGAGTGGGTAGATCAGCACGCAGATCCCACCGAGAAGAGCGACCCGCCACTGTGCCGTCACCGACGACCACGCGGCTCGAATCCCGCGGGCGTTGACAGCCGCCTGCAACAAGCCGCCGCCGCACATGGCCACGGCGCCGACGGTCACGGCACTGAGCTCGGGCGCCATCGCCGCAGCGGTACCCGAGGTGCCCCACAGGATCGCGGTGAGGGCGACCGCCAGCATCCCGATGCGTTCGTTCCGGCGGGACTCGCTCATCCGTGGGTGCCGACCGGCGACGCCGGATGGGGGTGTCGCGCATAGAACTCGAGGTGCCGACGTGCCGCGTCGTCCCACGTGAGTGACGCGGCCAGGGCACGCCCGGACGCAGTGCGATCGGGGTCGGGCACGAGAGAGGCGTTGAGGGCGTCGGCCAGTTCGGCGACGGTCGAGGCGTAGGAGACGGTCGTACCGAACACCTCACGCAGGATGGGGAGGTCTCGCGCGACGACGGGACGCCCCGCGGCGAGGGCTTCCATCGCGGCCAGGCCGAAGCCCTCCTTCACCGATGGGAACGCGAACACCCGGCAGGCGGCGACCAGTGCCGGCAGGTCGTCGTCCGGCACATTCCCGAGCACGACCGGTTCGACGTCGAGTTCGGCTCGCCGACGGTCAAAGTCGGCACGGTAGTCGCGGTAGTCGAACAGGGTCTCGCCGCCCGCGAAGACGAGCTTCAGGCCCGGGTGACGTTCGCGCAGTACGGCATATGCCTCCAGAAGGTCGATGCTGCCCTTGCGCGGTTCGATCCCCCCGACGGCGAGCACGTAGTCGCCCAGCTGATCCGACCAGCGTCGTCGTGCCTCGAGGGACTCGGGGGAGTCCGATGCCGCGCCGGCGAAGCGTTCGTAGGAAACGCCATTCGGGATCACCGTCGGATGCAAGTCCCAGCCCTGCTCGACCTCATCCGCGACCGCTCGTGACACACAGATCCGCGCATACGGGTTGACCACGGCCTTCTCGTGGCAGTCGACGAGGATCGGCGTCGTGAACTGGTCGAGATGGTGGATCGTGCGGATGCACGTCCCGACGGCGTTGGCGCTGATGCAGTCCTGCGCGTGCACGATGTCGAAGTCGGCCGCGTCGAAGGCGGCCCGCAGGGTGTCGATGGACCGCACGATGCGCTCGGTGATCGACTCGTTCTCCCGGTCGGGGAACGGGACGAGCCGCACCCGCACAGCCGGAACCACAGCGCGGAAGAAGCCCTCGTCGCCCCCGCGGGCGAGCGACCACACCGTGACGTCGGCGCCGAGCCGCGACATCGCCTCGGCCAGATTCAACGTATGCACCACGCCGCCGCGGGGTTTCGTCGAATAGGTCAGGAGAGCGATGCGGAGATTCTGCGTAGCGGTCACCGCTGGTCCGCCGGCATCGTCGACCGGTACGTGTCCGGCCGGAGTTCGGCAAGGTGACTCAGGACGCGCCGCGCCCGGTCGACCTCGGCGTCGACATCGACTGTCACCGTGGCCATTCCGCCTTTCGAACGAGTGGTTGCCAGGATGTCGCCACCCGGTCCGACGACCTTCGCCTGACCGAGGAAGCGCAGTGACCCCATCACCCCGGTCTGGTTCGACGACACGACGAACACCTGATTCTCGGCAGCTCGAGCGCTGTCGTAGAGATCGAACAACCGGGACTGGCGGTCGGCCGGTAGGCGTGCGGCGCGGTCGGTGACGCTGGCCGGCCACGCGGACAGCGCCGCGATGATCCGTGCGCCGTCTAGCGCCAGCGTGCGTGCCGACTCCGGGAAGGTCTTGTCGTAGTCGATCAGCATGCCGATGCGACCGACCGGGGTGTCGAAGGCACCGAAGGAGTCACCGGCCGCGTAGGCGAGTGCCTCGCCGGCGGGCTGATGAACCTTACGGTGCGTGCCCAGGATGCCGTCCCCCGTGACGCAGACGGCAGTGTTGAATCGCTGCTCGCCGACCGCTTCGGTGTACCCGATGCACACGGTCATGTCACCGGCAGCGGCCGTGATCGCCGCGAGTTCCGGACCGTCCGGGTACAGCGCCGGGGGCAGTTCGGCCGGGTCGGGTCGTCGAAGATCGCCGAGGTATCCGCCCAGTGAGGCGTCGGGGAAGACGAGAAGGTCGACGCCGTCGCGCGCCGCGGATTCGACGATGCCGACCGCTTTGGCGACACCGCGTTCCACGTCGCGTCCGAAGTGCGCGGCGAGGGCGCCGAGGGTGACCGTCCTCATGGGCGAAGGGTACCGGTCGGATCCGTCGGCCGGCCGGGTCGCTGGGGAATCATGCGACCCCTAGTCCGGTGACCGTCGACGCGACGGCGACAGTCGTCTCGCCGTCGGGCCACCGCAGCCGCACGCCCGGTCGGGCGGTCAGCCGGCCGCAATCGGCGGTCGTCACCGGCTCGGGTGCAGGGACGTCGCGTCGAGCACCCGCCCGGTCGGTGCTGAGCATGGCATAACCGGGGAAGCAGGTGAGCCACGCACCCATCGACGCGTCGTCGGGCCGCGGCACTGCTGTCACGTCCACCTCGGCACCGGTTCCCGACGCTTCGGCGAGCATGCCGAGTGTGCCGACGATCCCGGCCATGCTGACGTCTTTGGCCGACTCTGGGCGAACGTTCGCGAGGTGTGATGCCATGGCGCACAGTTCGTCACTGCTGCGTGAACTCGTCGAGTCCCACTGACGGTCGTGATAGCCGGGTCGCCAGGAGCCGCCGAGGTCGGCGTGCAGGGTGACGGTGTCGCCGACCCGGCCACCGCCGGCGGGCAGTGGACTGGGCGTGGTTCCCAGCGCGGTCACCGCCAGCGCCGACGGCACGCCGACCTGCGTGTGCCCACCGAGAACGGGGGTGCGCCACGCGGCTGCCGCCGAGGAGATCCCGCGGATGATGCGCGTCAAGTGCGACGTCGTGGGCGCGCCGACGGCATCGAGCAGACCGAGCGGCCGAGCCCCCATCGCGCTGAGGTCGTTGAGGTTGACGAGCACCGAACACCAACCGGCCCACTCCGGATCGCGTTCGATCATCGACGGGACGATGGCGTCGCAGGCGGCGATGACGTCGGTGCCCGGCAGCGGAACGCCGTCGTCGCCACGGAATCCAGCAGCTCCGAGACCGCCCGGTTGGTCTGCGAACGGCGCGAGTGCCTCGGCGAGAACCGCTTTCGTCCCGTCGACTGTGCGCTGAATTCGGTTGAGTGGGTAGCCCATCTCCCGATGCGGCCGCTCATTGATCACCGGGCCTGGCCCGCGGTCCTGCCAGCCGAGCCTCGAGAACATCGGTACGTACCGATCCTGGACGGTCGCGTCGAACCGCAGAGCACCCAGTTGTTCGACGTGCGCGCACGCCGCCCGCACGAGCGCCGGCCCGATCCCGGCTGCGTTGCCCGGATCGCCGACGACGAGCCGCGACCCGAACCACCATCCGATGTCGGTATGCGCGGACCCCGCCCACGGCGTGGGGGCGATTCGCACCCCACCCGCGATCGTCCCGTCGGGCAGTGTCGCGACTAGGACGGTGGTGCGCGGGTCGTCGTCGATGTCATCGACGTCGGAGCGGTCGAAAAGCGCCTGCCGCTCAACGAATTCGCGGTACCGCAGCACGCGATACGCCGCATGCTCCCGCGGGCTGTCCGCGACGGTGATCAGGAACTCCGACCGCGGCGTCGTGCGCGGAAGCCCGGACAGGATCGATAGTTCGCCCCGTGACAACACGTCAGCCCCCGACCGTCGGCAGGACGCTACAGGCACCGCAAGCCGCGCAACCCGCACGTTGCTCCGACCCGGACATCCCGATGAAGCTCAGATGACCGGCCACCTCGCGAGTGATCTTCTCGACGATCGTGGGGTCGGGTGCCGGGGCGTTGTCGACGTCGACGGCGAGAGTCCCCCCGTGACGCCGGAACGGCACGATGAAGGGATACACGCCCATATCGGCGAGTTCCTTGGCGCCGGCGATCATCTCGTCGGTGTCCTCGCCGAGACCGACGAGCAGGTAGGTCGACACCTGGTTGCGCCCGAACACCCGGACCGCCTCGGCCCACGCCGCCCGGTACTCCGACATCGGTACCGTCGACTTGCCGGGCATCCAGCGACGCCGCACGTCGTCGTCGAGGGATTCGACGTGGATACCGATGGCGTCCGCACCGGCCTCCCGAAGTTCGGTCAGCACGGCCAGATCTGCGGGCGGTTCGCACTGGACCTGGATCGGCAGTTCGGGCACAGCCGCCTTGATCGCTCGGACGCACCGGGCGAGGTGACGGGCTCCGCGGTCGCGTCCACCGCTGGTGCCGGTGGTCATGACCATGTTGGTGACGCCGTCGAGATCGACGGCCGCACGGGCGACTTCGGCGAGTTGCTCGGGCTTCTTCACCGCGATCGTCGAGCCGGACGTCAGCGACTCCTCGATCGAACAGAACCGGCACCGCTGGTCCTCGGCGTACCGGATGCAGGTCTGCAGGACAGTTGTCGCCAACACGTTGCGTCCGTGCAGGCGAGCGATCTTCTCGTAGCTCACCCCGTCCGCGGTCTGCAGGTCGTAGAACCGGGGACGTCCGATCGCACTGACCTCGACACCGATGTCGACCCCGTCGTACAGCACGCGATCACCGTCGAAGACGAACGGACTCTGCGGGTTCCGCGGGATCGCGGCATGCAACCCGTCGACCATGAGGTGGCCGTCGTCGCTGGGTCCCGCCCCACCGGTGCGCTGCACCGGCGGCTCCCCGCGAATACCGAGCAACGCCAGGTCAACTCGTGTGGATACCGTCATGGGTACTCCTTATCCTTTGCTCCCTGAGGTGCGAGGAGCGATAGCGACGAGCCTCGAAGGGCTCGTATGTTCCACTGCTGGTTGAGCCGACCCCGAGCGAAGCGAGGCGTCGAGTCGAAGCCACCTGCTGACCCGTCCTCAACAACGCAACCCCGGTGCCCACAGAAACCCCAAACCTACTGCGCAACAACCAACTGCGCGCGTCCACCACGAACCGATCCAACAACATGCTCAGCCACATACCTCGCGTCGCGATCGATACCAAGGAACCGTCCGGACCCCCAGGTGTGCATCCACGGCAATCCGACGAAGCTGAGCCCGGGGACTTCGGTGATCCCGCGCGTCTGCATCGGCCGGCCACCGCCGTCGAACGCGCTGGCCTCGATCCACCGGTAGTCGGGTCGGTAGCCGATGGCCCAGATGATCGAGGTGACGTCTTCGGCCGAGAGATCGAGTTCGGTCGGATCGACCTCGGGAGCCCACACCGGCTCGTACCGCGATGCCTCCGGCGCGTCGATGCCGAGCTTGTCGATATGGCGGTCGATGTCACCGCAGATCGAGTTGTACACGGCGTCGGCCCGGTCGAGGGCGGCCGTCAGCGTCGGCGCGAACCGCAGCGTCGAGTCCTTGCCGTCACTGAGCACGCCGTACAGCTTCATTCCCTCGGTCGCGAATCGTCGGAGGTCGATGTCGCGGCCGCCGTCGCGACCGGTGACGTAGTGATTCGTCTTCTCCTGCGCAGCCCGTCCGCCGGGGTACTCCTGGGTCGGCGTGTCGTAGAGACCCATGTCCGACAGCCAGGTCATGCAGTCGCGGCCGCGGTAGAACCGAGCGACTCGCGGTGCGTTACCGATCGCGAGATGCACCTGCCTACCGGCGAGGTGCAAGTCCTCGGCGATCTGCGTGCCCGACTGTCCCGACCCGACGACCAGCACCGCACCGTCGGGGAGTTGTTCCGGGTTGAAGTACTCCTCGGAGTGCACCTGGTGCACGGCCGGATCCAACGACGATGCGAACGGTGGCACCACCGGCAGGGGATAACCGCCGGTCGCGATGACGGCCTGATCGCAGGTGAGCGACCGCATTCCGTCGGGGCCTTCAAGAGTCAGCTCGAACCGATCACCGGCGAGACGTTGCAGGCGAGTGACTTTGGTGTGTTCGACGAGGGGTGGTTCGAAGGTCTCCAGCCAACCGTGCAACCACTCTACGACTTCGTCACGGGTCATGAAGCCGTCCGGATCCGGGCCGTCGTAAGAGTATCCAGGGAGCTTGCAATGCCAGTTCGGAGTCACCAGCGTGAAGTTGTCCCAACGCTTATCGGCCCATGCATGAACCGCGGTGTCGGCTTCGACGACGAGATGTTCGACGCCCGCCTTCCCGAGGTACCAGCTGACCGAGAGGCCGGCCTGTCCGCCGCCGATGACGACGACCGGCACGTGTGCGTTCATGACAGCTCCTCATTGCTGGTTCCACCGCTGGTTGAGCCGGGCCGGAGCGAAGCGACGCCCCGAGTCGAAGCCACCTCCGCATCCCCACCGCTGGTTTCAGTGTCAGGGTTGTCTAGCCACTTCGGTGGTGGTTGGGTTCTGACCATCAGGCATCTGGCTCTACCGCTGGTTACCGCCCCTGGCTGTATTGGGCTG
>NZ_SCOC01000046.1:0-32823 GCF_005502615.1 Gordonia sp. ALPHA1B1
GCTCGGTGCCGGCTCAACCCGCGGGGGTGGGCTCGCACCTCTGCTGGCCGAGCAGCTCGTGCACGCGTAGCGTGCCCGCGCAACCCCTGCTGGCCGAGCAGCTCGTGCACGCGTAGCGTGCCCGCGCGTCCGTCGAGGTCACTTGGGTAGGACTGGTTGCGGAGGGGCTTCGACTCGGCGCCTCGCTGCGCTCGGTGCCGGCTCAACCCGCGGGGGTGGGCTCGCACCTCTGCTGGCCGAGCAGCTCGTGCACGCGTAGCGTGCCCGCGCAACCCCTGCTGGCCGAGCAGCTCGTGCACGCGAAGCGTGCCCGCGCGTCCGTCGAGGTCACTAGGGTGGGCCGGGCTGCGGAGGGGTGTGTCACCGCCCCTCAACCACAAACACAACACCGCGGGCGCATCCGGTGGTACCGGATGCGCCCGCGGTGGTCGTTGCGTCGCTGCTTATTCGGGCGGCGGCTGCTTGCGGAAGGTGCGCGTGGCCGAGTCGTCGGGCGGCGGCGTGTCACCGACCTTGGGGATCTGCTCGGTCGGCCGCTCCCACGGGTTGGCGCTCGCAGGTGCTGCGCCGGCCGGCGGTGCGTCGCGCTTGATCAGCGTGGTGTCGCGCTCGTCGGCGGGCGGTGTCGTCGGCGGCGGGGTGTCATCGACCCGGTTGTCGTCGCGGCGTCCGCGGAAGAGCAGCAGCGCGGCGGCGATCAGCAGGATCACCCCGACGATGCCGAGGATGATCGGCACCCAGAAGCCGCCGACCTTCAGCTGGTCGACGTAGCCGCTGGCCTTGCTCGCCTGGTTGGAGACGGTGTCGTCGGTCCACTTGAAGGTGCCCTTCAGGGCGTCCATCCGGAACTCGCGCACCGCTTCCGGGGTGGCGTCGCTCTGGTCGGGCGACTTGAAGTACTGGTGCTGGTCCTCACGACCGTCGACGATGGTCCCGGTCTCCGGCTCGACCCACACGTGGCGGGTCGCGGCGGCGTACCGGTGCATCGTGATCGGGTCGTTCGCCCGCACTCCGCGCCCGGTGATGCCCCACCAGCGGGCAGGCATCGTCAGCATCGTGCCCAGAGCTGCTTCACCCTGCGCGTTGGGGAGGTTGGAGAGATCGGTCTCCGGGACATCACACACGAAGTGATACGTGTTGATCCCGTCGATGGTCTCCTCGCCCTCGAACTTCGCCGCGCAGTCCTGGCGGGTGTTGAGGTCGTAGTACGGGTAGTCGCGCTGCTGCACGTCGAAACCGAACTTGTACTGGTATCCGGTGCGGTTGTCGATGGCGACCGACACGTCGTTGACGTTGCCGCCCTCGGGGACCGCCTCGAGCTGCAGCGAGCTGACCGCCCCGTTGGGTGCCGAGGTCTTGCGGTTCACCGACACGCGGTCGATGGTCGCGGTCAGCAGACCGTCCTCACAGGTGCGGGTCTCGCCCGCAGCCGCGAAGCTGGGTTCGGTCTCGGTTCCCTCGGCGTCGCGCAGGCGGTCGATGCGCACGGTCTGCGCCGACTGCAGGCTCGCCTGGCGGCTGTCCGACGGTTCGATGATGATCGAGCGTCGCTGCTGGGTGAGATGCGCCTCGAGAGTGCGGGCACGATCCTCGGACACCGAGCAACGGTCGAAGATCACCGCCGGGAAGCGCTCTCCGGTCGAACCGTCCGCCGCCACCGTGGTCGCGTCAGAGGTGATGTCCAGATCGAGCGGAACCACCTTCAACTGCGGCACGAGGTAGAGCGGTATGGCGATGGCCGCCGCGATACACGCAGCGCCGAAGAAGGCCAGCACTGCCGGCACAAAACGTCTCATGTATGACTCCTGGAATCAGCTGATCGCTCCCACCCTAACTGTCGCGTGTGCCACAGTTGGCCACAGTCGGTCCGACATGCCGGGATCCGCGGCGGGGAGTCAGCCCGGGGCGGCTCGACGATCGCGTTCGGCCTCCTTCAGGATGCCGGCCATGTATCCGTAGATCTCCTTGTCGGACATGGCCTTCCACCGCGGCGCCAGCAGCTTCGTGTACTTCTCGACGTACAGCAACTGCTTACCCACGAGGACGAGTTCACGCGGGAGCCGTGCGTCGTGGGCCTTGGCGACGGCGGCGAGTTGCCGCCCGAGGTCGGTGTATGACATCGAACCGAGGTCGGTGGTCGACAACGGAGTCGTCACCTTCTTGATGTCCTCCGCGCCCTGCGACGTCGAACCCGGCTTGTGGACGGCGCCGAGGAGGAAGATCGCCCGGCCGGCGGACTCGTAGTCCCCGCGGACCACGAGGTCGACGACGAGCTGGCGGAGTATGCGCCGGGTGCGCGGGGTGAAACGCCCGACGATGCCGAAATCGAGGAGGACCAGCTTGCCCGCGTCGTCGACGAGGACGTTCCCGGCGTGCAGGTCCCCATGGAACAACCCGCCGTGGAATGCCGAGTCCAGCAGGGACAGCAGGAGGTTGCGGCACAGCGCGACTCCGTCGTGGCCTGCGGCGCGTACGGCCGCGACGTCGTCGATGCGGATGGCGTTGATTCGTTCCATGGTCAGCACGCGCTGCGTCGTGAAGTCGTCGTAGACGTGCGGCACGCGGACTCGGTCGCCGTACGGGCCCGGCTGCAGGCAGGCGAACCACTCGCGCATGGTGTCGGCCTCGATGCGGAAGTCCAGTTCGGCGTCGAGGCCGGCCGCGAAGTCCTCGACCACGTGCCGCGCGCTGAGCATCCGCCCGTACTCGGAGATCTCGACGAGGCCGGCGAGGCGTTCGAGGATCGCGACGTCGGGCGCCAGGCGGTCGGCGATGCCCGGACGCTGGATCTTGACGACCACCTCCTCGCCGCCCTGCAGGGTCGCGGTGTGCACCTGGGCGATCGACGCGGACGCGATGGGCACCGGATCGAACGTGGCGAAGACTTCCTCGGGTGCCCGGCCCAGTTCGGCGATGAACTGTGCACGCATGAGCGCGGGGTCGGCGGGTTTCACGCGGTCCAGGAGCGATTCGAACTCGGTGGACATCGATTCGGAGAAAACGCCGGGACTCGAGGCGATGAGCTGGCCGAGCTTCACGTAGGTCGGACCCAGGTGTTCGAACGTGGTCCGGATCTCGTGCGCGACGCGGGCGGCGCCGGGTGGGCGACCCCGTAAAGCGTCGCCTGCCGTGTGGAGGACGAAGCGTCCGACGCCCGCAGCCGCGTGAGCGGTGGTCGTCCCGAATCGCGTGAGCTCGGCGATGGGGGACACCGGGTGCAACTGCGTGCGCTGACCGTCGTCGACTGAGCTGTTGATCGTCACCGTCGGTCATTGTAACGATCATCGGCGGCGGATCCAGTGCCCGCGACGCCGCGACGTGCCGTTATGGCAACGAGGGCCCGCGCGGGGCACACTGGCGGCGTCGGACACATGCATCAGCCCGCATCTGTTCGTGTGTCGTCGGTGCGTCGCGCACCACCCCACCTGCCACCCATCGAATGTGTACCGAGGAGTCTGCATGCCCACCACGGTCAACGCCTACATCGCGCCGGCAGCCGATCGCCCGCTCGAACCGACCACCATCGAGCGGCGTGATCTCGGTCCGAACGACGTGTCGATCGACATCGCGTTCGCCGGGATCTGTCATTCCGACATCCACACGGCGCGCGACGAGTGGGGCGGGACGAGGTTCCCGGTGGTCCCCGGCCACGAGATCGCCGGGACGGTCGCGGCCGTCGGCGAGTCCGTCACCCGGTATGCCGTGGGTGACCGGGTCGGCGTGGGTTGTTTCGTCGACTCGTGCCGTGAGTGCGAACCGTGCCGCCTCGGCGAGGAGCAGTACTGCGAGCGAGGCAACGTGGGGACCTACAACGCCGTCGGACGCGACGGGTCGCCGACGCACGGCGGCTACAGCACCTCGATCGTCGTCGACGAGAACTACGTCCTCCGGATTCCGGACGGCATCGCACTCGACGAGGCCGCACCGTTGTTGTGTGCGGGCATCACCCTCTACTCACCGCTGCGGCACTGGGGCGCGGGACCCGGCAAGAAGGTCGCGATCGTCGGACTCGGCGGGCTCGGCCACGTCGGCGTGAAGATCGCGCACGCACTGGGTGCGGAGGTGACCGTGCTGTCCCAGTCGCTGAAGAAGATGGAGGACGGTCTGCGGCTCGGAGCCGACCACTATCACGCGACGAGCGACCCGCAGACCTTCCGGGAACTGCGGAACACCTTCGACCTCATACTGAACACGGTGTCGGCGAATCTTCCGATCGGCAAGTACCTGGGCATGCTCGCCCTCGACGGCACACTCGTGGAACTCGGTCTCCCCGAACATCCGATCGAGGTCCCGGCGGGCGCGCTGATCGGCAAGCGGCGCAGTTTCGCGGGTTCGATGATCGGCGGCATCGCGCAGACCCAGGAGATGCTGGACTTCTGCGCCGAGCACGGCATCGGCGCCGAGATCGAGGTGGTCTCCGCCGACCGGATCAACGAGGCCTACGACCGCGTCGTGGCGTCGGATGTGCGCTACCGCTTCGTGATCGACACCTCGACGCTGTAGGGCTGCGTCGTCATGTTTGCGGCCTGAATGCGGTGGGCACCCGTCGAGGGAGTCGACGTGCCCCGACGACAGGCAAGGAGGCCGCGCATGAATTCGACCCGATTCCGCGAGCTGGCAACTGCAACCGGTCCGTTCGCCACCATCTACATCGACGACTCGCACAACACCGAGGACGCCGCCCACACGATGGAACTCCGGTGGCGAGCCCTGCGGGAGGAACTCGAGTCGGCGGGGGCCGACGCGGCGGTGGTGGAGTCCATCGGCAATGCCCTGCTCGACGGGGCGCCGGCCGTCGGGCCCAGTGGCCGTGCGGTGATCGCCGGTCCCGACGGTGTCCTCCTCGACCAACACCTCATCCGACCACCGGTCACATCCGTGGCACGGTATTCGCCGGTGCCGTACCTGGTTCCGCTGGTCGAACACGGCACGAGCGCCCCGCGACATGTGATCGCCGCGGTCGATCACGCCGGCGCCGACATCGAGCTCTTCGAAGCCGGCGGATCCTCGTTGATGCGCGAAAGCGTTGAGGGAGAGGGCTATCCGATCCACCACGCCGCCGGTGCGGAATCGCCCGGGTATGGGGACCCGCAGCAGCGCAGCGACGAGCAGAACCGCAAGAACATTCGTCAGATCGCCGACCGGCTGACCGCGATCGTCGACTCGGACAACCCCGAGCTCGTGTTCGCGATCGGTGAGCTCTCGTCGATGTCGGATCTGCGTTCGGCGGCTCCGGAGCGGCTCGCCGAGCGACTGGTCGATCTCCAACTCGGCGCCCGGGACAGCGGCATCGCTGACGACGACGTCCGCAAGGCGGTGACCACCGAACTCGAACTGCGCCAGAATCGCACGATGGCCGACGCGGCGGAGAGTCTGCAGGCAGGACTCGGGCATCGCCCGGCCCTCGCGGTCGAAGGACTGACGGCCGTGTGCGGGGCGTTGCGTAACGGCGAGGTCGAGACGCTGATCATCGGCGACCTCGGCGATGCGACGGTCTTCGACGGCGGAGACGCCGCGGGGGGCCTCGACACGATCGCGCCGACGGCGGAGAACCTCTCTGAGCTGGGCCTGGCCCCGGAACGTACGCTGCGTGCCGACGAGGCCCTGCCGGTGGCGGCGGTTCTCACCGGCGCCGATCTGGTCCGGATCGACGAGCGCGTTGCCCCGCGCGACGGGATCGGAGCGGTCCTTCGCTATGCGCCGAGGACGTCCGCCGACGACTGAGACGGGGTGAGTGTTGGTGGCGGCGATCGTCGTCTTGTCGGTCGTTCTGTGTCAACGCGGTTCGGCCGAGTCCGAGCCGGTGGCCGATCCACATCTGGCGACCGGGGCGTGATCGCGTTTACGTCTTGCCGTCACCGGGAAAACGGACATGCGACAGAGGCTCCATCGCGAGACACCGACCGAAGGATCGATGAATCTGATGTCTGAGGAATTGCCCATGGAACCAGCCGAAACCGGCACGCCCGAGGCGACGCCGGATGATGCTCGACGCAAGGTCGACGAACTCGAGGAGCGGACCGTCGACGAACCCGACACGGACGAGCAGGTGGACCCTTCCGCCGCCACCGCCCGCGACGACGAGGACAACCCGGACTCCCCTGCGGCGGGGGAGTCCGAGCCGCCGGACTGAGGCCCCGCCTGATCATGACGGCAGAGACGCACATGACCACCGAGAACGACGATCCGCGGCGCGCCGGAGCGCTGCGGATCGTCGCCGAACACGGTCTTCCGGCCGCCCTGATCGAGCGCGGTGAGGACCGCTTCGAGCAGATCGCCGACGAGCTGTCACTGGAGTACCGCGGACACACCGTCACGAGGGACACCACACTGCAGATGACGCCGCGCGGTGACTTGGAGACCGTCTGGGGCACGGATGACTCGGCCGACGAGGTGATCGTGTTCGTCACCGAGATGCCGCGGCTGTACAAGCCGCGGGACGCCGACGGCAACGATCGCAGCCCACGAAATCTCGTGGTGCTGGCCGAACTCGACCGCGAACGCAACGCCGCCGTCGTCTCGCTCCCAGCTCTCGGATCTGCTCCCCGGCGAGCGCTGCGGACCTTGATCTCGACCATCGCCGAGACGGTGACCGGTGCGGGGTCCATGGGCGAGTTCGAGGAGCAGCGCGGCATCGTCGTCATCGGCGACGGCGACACCGAATACGTGTGCGCCGAAGGCTATTCGCGTCGTCTGAAGTTGATGGCCGGGATGGTTCGGGGAAATCGACCGTGGCGGTTGATCCCAACCCTCACCGGCATGACCGCCGCAGCAGCGGCCGCGGCGTCGTTCGGCATCTTCTTCTCCACGATCTGGTCGATGGCGAATGCGTTGAGTGCGTGGCGTCTCGCCGCCATCACCCTGCTGTCGTTGATGCTCGCCTCGCTATGGCTCATCGTCAACAATCGCCTGTGGGAACGGGTGACGGTCACCGCGAAACCGCGTGCGCGCCTCTACAACATGACGACGGTGTGCACCGTCGTGTTCAGTGCGGTGGTGCTGTACGCCGGGCTGTTCCTGGCGACACTGACGGCGGCGCTCATCGTCATCGAGGAGAACTTCCTCGCCTCGCAGCTCGGATATCCGGTGGGGCTGCGCAATTACCTGTACCTGGCGTGGTTGGCGACGTCGATGGGGATCTTCGCCGGCGCCCTCGGTTCCAGTGCCGACAGCTACGACGACGTCCTGCGGGCCACCTACGGATACCGGGAGCGACTGCGCCGCCAGGCCTCCGAGGACGCCGGTCATCTCGCGGACGACGAGAAGGCCTGAGCCGCAGGACATCAGGCAACGATCGGCAGACGATCAAGGTCGTCCGGTAGATCCGCTGCTCACTCGTACGGCGGGAAGCTGTTCTGCGACAGCAGTCGAGCGAGGTGTGCCGCGTTTCGGGCGGCGGCATGGGTGGCGGAGTCGACGGGGTCGGGAACCGAGTCGAGGTCCTTGTAGTCGCGGCCGCCCATGGCTTCGTCGTTCCAGTAGGTGTTGCCCTGTCCGGGGATCGTGAACCCGATGTCGTTGAGCGCGCCGAAGACGTCGGCGATGATCTTGTGGGCGCCGTCCTCGTTGCCGACGACACCGCACATCGCCACCTTGCCCAACATGCCGGGGCGGCCGGCGTCGTCGGTCTCGGAGATCTCGGCATCGAGACGTTCGAGAACACGCTGGGTGACGCTGGACATGTGGCCCAGCCACGTCGGGGTCGCGATCACCAGGATGTCGGCGGCGGCAACCCGTTCGAAGAGCGCGGGCCACTCGTCACCGTCGCCCATGTCTCGTTCGACTCCCGGCCGGATGTCGAAATCCACCGCCCGGACGATGTCCCCGGTCACGCCCTGCTCGGCGAGTGCGTCCAGGATGTGTCGGGCGATGAGCTCGCTGCTCGATTCGGCAGGAGAGGGTTTGAGGGTGCAGTTGATGGCGAGTGCTGTGGTCATGCCACAAGGCGTACCCGCACCGACCCGGTTGCAACCCTGTCAGCCCGCGTGGTTCTCGGCGAGCATCGCCAGCCGTTTCAGGCATTCGTTGAGGCGCGGCGACATGACGGTTTCCTGGATGGTCGGCGGAATCCATCTCAGCGGCGGGGTCTCCACGAACTCCTCCATGCCGATGAGGGAACCGTCACCGTCCTTCTCGATCGTCATGCGGATTCGTGCGCGACCGAAAGGCCACCCGGCGGCCGACAATTCGAGAAGCCCGGCCTTCGACTCCACGGATTCTGTCTCGTCGTTGAGCAGGGCCGGCCACACCCCCGCCGAGTGATAGATCTTCGATCCGGGTTGCGGCCACGTGTGGTCGACGTTGCGGATCCGCGAGGCCCCGACGACCCACGAGGCGTACAGCCAGCCGTTGGACAGCACCGACCAGACCTGCGCCGGTGTGGCACTCGTATGACGTTCGACTCGGTTCATGCTCCGCTGCTCCGTTCAGTGGTTGTTGTCGGTCTTGGTCAGTCGTCGGATGACGTTGCGGTCGAACACTCTTCGCGGGAATCCGCGGAACCCGTCCGAGGCGAGGGCAGCGCGCGCGGCATTGTTGCCACAGGCGCCGTGGACGCCGCCACCGGGGTGCGCTCCCGACCCCGCCAGGTAGAGGCGATCCACCGGCGTCGACGCACCGCCGAGGTTCGGCGTCGGACGGAAGATCAACTGCTGGAACAGTTGTGCCGTGCCACCGTTGACTGTTCCGTGGACCAGATTGGCGTCGGCGGCCTGCAGGTCGTGTGGGGTCTGGACGTGCCGTCCCACGATGAGGTCGGAGACACCGGGAGCGTGGGCTTCGAGCACGGCGTCCATCCTGCGGGCCAGCAACTGGGCCGCCTCGTCGTCGGTCACCCCGCGCGGGAGATGGCTGTAGGACCAAGCGCTTTCGGTGCCCGCGGGGGACCGGCCCGGGTCCGCGGTGGTCATCTGTCCGAAGAGTAGGAACGGATGCTCCGGGACACGGCCGGTTTCGATGTCGGCGGTCCCGTAGGCGATGTTGCGTGCGTCGGCGCCGAGGTGGATGGTGCCGGCTCCGCTGAGATTGTTACTCCGCCATGGGATCTTCTCACGCAGGGCGTAGTTCACCTTGACCACCGGGGTGTCCCAGGTGAAGGTTCGCAGGTCGTCGAGGACGCGCGCGGGCACGTCGTCGGCCGACAGCAGCTCGGTGTAGAGCGTGGGCGCCGCCACGTCGGCGAGCACGGCGCGCTTCGCCGGCCATCGGCGGCCGGTACTGTCCACGACCCCGGTGGCCCGCCCGCCCTGGACGTCGATCCGGGTGACTCGGGTGTCGCAGACGACGGTCACCCCGGCGCTCTCGGCGCGGCGTCGAAGGGCCGCGGGCAGCGCGCTCGCCCCGCCCACGGGTACGGGATAACCGGTGTCCTGGCCGAGCATGGTCAGCAGGTACCCCATCAATCCGCTGCCGGGTGCGTGGAGCGGGATGTCGGCGTGCAGGGAGTTGCCGATGATGAGCAGACCGGATTTCTCGCTGTCGAAGAGTTCACGCACCATCTGATCGGCCGGCAGGATCAGGAACCGGGCCAGGCGCAGGGCGTCGGCCGTGCCGAGCGAGCGGAGGAGCGACAACAGCGCGCGGACCGGGGGGAACGGACCGAACAGGGTGTCGAGGATCGCGGGCCGGAGTTGCTGCCACTGCTCGACCAGGTCGAGCCAGGCGCGCCGGTCACGCTCGTCGAAGGTGGCCAGATGCGCGGCCGTGTCGGCGGCATCGGGGAAGACGACCGGCGCGTTGACGTCGTCGGGCCCAGCGGGGTGGCCGAAGGCCAGCGGTGCGCGGCTCCACTCCAGACCGTGATCGGCGAGGTCGAGGTCGGCGAAGACCGGCGACGCCACCGCGAGCGGATAGAAGGCGCTGAACAGGTCGGTGACGTAACCGGGGGTGATCTCGGCGCTCCGGACTGCGCCGCCGACCTCGGGCTGCGCTTCGAGGAGCGTGACATCCCAGCCCGCATCGGCGAGCCGGATCGCGGCGATGAGCCCGTTGTGGCCGGCCCCGACGACCACTGCATCCGACACACTCAACGGTCGACTCCCCTCGTCCGTATCGATCTCACCCGGCCGATGTGCTCCGGGCCGGTACGCCACGCTGTCCGGTGCGCGGGTTACCCGCGGCCCCCGACCGTAAACGCCGACGATGCGCGCGGGAGGTGAACGCGCGGGTCGAGGCGCATCCGTGCCTGGCGATTCTGAGGGATGTGTAGCGCCGGGGCAAGCGGGTAGTCCGCACGGGTGACGAACTGGTCTGAACTCCGGTCGCTGCGCCTGGACCCGGCGTTTCCGCCCGCGCGACTGTGGCATCCGCAGGTCTCCGATCGCCGGCTTCGTCGGCGCTGCGCCGGGCGGCCGGTGGTGATCACCGGTGCCGGGGCGGGGATGGGCCGGGCACTCGCGCGGCGGTTCGATCGTGCGGGTGTCGAGGTGTTCCTGAGCGATGTCGACCTTCCGGCGGCGCGGGAGACGGTGCGGTTGTGCGACGCCGGTGCCCGGGTGCATCTCGACGAGGTCGATGTGTCCGACGCCGATTCGATGAGCGCATATGCCGACGTCGTCATCGGTCGGTCCGGCCCGCCGGCCATGGTGTTCAACAATGCCGGGATCACGATGGTGGCGGGCATTCTCGAGGAGGACGACGAATACGCGCGGCGGATCATGGCCGTGAACCTCGGCGGCGTCGTGAACGGCACCGTGGCCTTCCTCCCTCATCTACAGGCGGCCGGCGGCGGGTCGATCGTGAACACCTCCAGCGCCTTCGGATTCCTCGGTTGCCCCACTCAGTCCGCGTACTCCGCCTCGAAGTTCGCCGCGCGCGGCTACTCCGAGACCATCCAGCTACAGCTTCGTGCCCAAGGGTCCGACGTCCGGGTGCACAGTGTTCATCCCGGCGTCGTGCACACCGAGATCGCCGCCCGCGCGTTGTACGTGACGCCCGGGGTGCGGGACTTCGTGACGCGGGGGTTCAACCGTCGCCTGCCCGGTACGCGGCCGGATGCCGCGGCAGCGGCGATCCTGCACGGGGTCCTCGATGGGCGGGACCGCATTCCGGTCGGCCTCGACGCGCGAGCACTCGACGTCGGTGTCCGCGTCCTGGCCGGAGCGGTGCAGCGCCCGATCGCGACGCTGACCGGTCCGGTGTTCCGACGCATGCTGGGTGAGGCCGCGCTTGCCGGTTCGGCGCCGGCCGTCGCCCGGACCTGACAAGGCGAACCGTCGTCGGGCCCGACGACGGTCCGCCCGGTCCGCGGTGCCCCGCTCAGTCGTTGTGCGAGGCCAGGTTCCGGGTGGCCGGACCTTCGAGGACCTCGCCGGTGTGGCTGAATCGCGAACCGTGCAGCGGGCAGTCCCAGGACTGCTCGGCGTCGTTCCACCGCAGCACGCCGTAGAGGTGCGTGCACAGCGGCGCGACGGACCGCGTCTGACCCTGCACGGTGCACACGCCCTCGGGCTTCACGCCGGAACGCCCGACGCTGCCGTCGCCTTCCTCGGGTGCGCCGTCGGTCGGCTTCAGCAGCGACAGGTAACCGGCGGCCATGTATCCCGCGACCTGCGCGTTGGCCGACACCGCAGAGGCCAGCGAGCCGGGGCGGCTGATCTCGGTCGTGCGCCACGGGCGCAGGGTCGTCGACCACGGTGGTTCGGAACCGAGGATGCGTCCCGTCATCGCGAGCGCCGCGGCGACGCCGTTGGTCAGACCCCACTTGGCGAAGCCGGTCGCCACCTGCACCGAGTCGACGCCCGGCAGAATCGGTCCGACATAGGGCAATTCGTCGATCGTCGTGTAGTCCTGGGCCGACCAGCGCGCGACCATCTGTGCCGAGGGGAAGTGCTTCTGGGTCCAGCTGATCAGGTCGAGGACATGCTGTCGCTCGGACTTCGTCCGGCCCACCTCGTGTCCGAAGCCGCCGACCATGAGCAGTTCGCGGTCGTACTCGGGCCGGGAGACCGTCCGCAGTGAGACCGACGGGTTGTCGGAGCCGAGGTACATCTCGCCGGGGATGTCCCCGTCGACGGTGAACGCCGCGGCGTAGGACCGCTGCGGATGGACCCGGGCGAAGTAGCCGCCGCGGTCGAGGAAGGGCTGTCCGGTGGCGATGACCACCGAGTCGGCACGGACGTCACCGGCGTCGGTCGAGAGGACGTTCGGTGAGCCGTGGCGGAGGCCCTGCACACGGACGCCCTCGTAGAAGTGGCCGCCGTGTGCGCGCAGGTCGTCGGTCAGGGCGCGGAGCACGACCATCGGGTCGATCTGGGCCTGACCGTCGAGGCGAATCGCGGTGCGGACGTCGAAGGGCAGCTCGGGGCAGTCGACGTGTTCGACGGGCAGGTCGTGCGCGCGGCAGGCCTCGAACTCCTTCTCCACCGACTTCGCGCCGGACGCGGTGGCGGCGAAGGTGAGGGCCGCACGTTCGTCGACCTGCAGGCCGCGGTGTTCGAGATAGTGGCGCAACCAGGCCTGTCCCTCGCGGTTGGCCTCGACGTAGTCCTGTACGGCCGAGTGGCCGTGGCGGCTCGCGATCGACGACAGTCGAGTGCCCTGGAGCATCGAGAGCTTGCCGGTGGTGTGGCCGGTCGCCGCGGCGCCCATGTGCCGGGCTTCGAGGACCGCGACCGACTGGCCCGCGCGGGCCAGCAGCAGGCCGGTCGTCAGACCGGTGATGCCACCTCCGACGATGACCTGGTCGAATCTGTCGACGACGTCGATGGGCATCGTCTCCGGGCGGACATCGGGCAGGTACTCGGGGGCTGCCTCACCTGCGGGGTCGAACCAGAGGGTTTTCATGCTGACCGGGTTTGCCCTTGCCGGAGGCGCTCAAACATCGGGGCCGGAGACGATCAAACATCGGAGCCGGCGGGCCGCCGAGCATTTCGGGTGGCGCACTCGCAGGGTAGGGTTTTCGACTGGGAATCGAAAACACATCCGGGGTGTTGCCCGGAGGGCCGGCGGCACCCTGAGCCGCGGCGAGAGGCGGTTGACATGAGCGGGTTGACTCGCGGACTGACCGGGACCGAGGAGACGGTCCGCGCCGACCTCGTGGTGGCGGGTGCCGGAATCGCCGGACTGACGGCGGCGCTGTGGGCCGCCCACGAGGGGCTCCGGGTCGTCGTGCTCAACAAGGGGCCAGGCTGGGACGTCGCGAACGCGGAGCAACCCACGTCCACGTTTTACGCGCAGGGTGGTGTCGCGGTCGTGATGCCCGGCGCGGAGACGGGAAGCTCGGACAACGCCGATTCCGTGGACCGCCACCTCGCCGACACGGTCGCCGCCGGTGGCGGTCTCACCGATGCCGCGGCGTCGGGCCTCATCCTCGCCGACGGCTGGGACTCGGTGTCGGCCCTCATCGACTGGGGTGCCGAATTCGACCGGGACACCGACGGTCTGCTCCTGCGCACCCGTGAGGGCGGCCACACCCGCCGGCGCATCATCCACGCCGGCGGCGACGCGACCGGGGCCGCGATCCAGCGCGCGCTGCACGAGGCCGTCCGGCAGACCGCCGGCGGGGACGTGCCGCCGATCCGGTTCCTCGACGACACGATCGCCACCGCGATCCACCTCGACGACGGCCGGGCGGTCGGTGTCGCGTGCCTGCGCGACGGCCGTTTCACGTCGGTCCTCGCCCCGACCGTGCTCCTCGCGACCGGCGGGGCGGGGCACCTGTACGCTGCCACCACGAATCCGGCGGGCGCCACCTGCGACGGCATCGCGCTGGCATTGCGCGCCGGGGCGCAGGTGGCCGATCTCGAGTTCATCCAGTTCCACCCGACGATGCTCTACACCGCGGGCGCGCGGGGTCGGCGGACCCTCATCAGCGAGGCGGTGCGCGGTGAGGGCGGACGGCTCGTCGACGTCGACGGCCGGTCGGTCACCGCGGGCGTCCACCCGATGGGCGATCTCGCTCCCCGCGACGTGGTGGCCGACGCGGTGCAGACCGCGATCGAGCTCACCGGGCACCCGTGCGTGTATCTCGACATCGCCGACGTCGGCGACTTCGAGACACGCTTCCCGACGGTGACCGCCGGTGTCCGCGCGGCCGGCCTCGACCCCGCGTCCGGACGGATCCCGGTCGTCCCCGGCGCGCACTATCTGTGCGGCGGGGTCGTGACCGACGAGTCGTCCCGCACCGCGGTCGACGGGTTGCTCGCGGCCGGCGAAGTCGCGCGGACCGGGCTGCACGGCGCCAATCGGCTGGCATCGAACAGCCTGCTGGAAGGCCTGGTGATGGGCCGTCGCGCGGCCGCCGTGGCAGTCGCGCGTCGCGAGATCCCGGTCCCCGAACGCGCCGAACTGAAGGCCGAGCAGCCGGTCCCCGTCCTGGACCGCGAACAGCTCCAGAACATGATGACGCGTCATGTCGCGCTACGACGGTCGGCTGCCGGTCTCGCCGAAGTCGCCGCGACGCTCGCCGCCGCGCCGCGTCGGACGGCCGACTCGGTACGCGACATCGAGGACGCGGCACTCACGCTCACCGCGTCCGCGGTCGTCGCCGCCGCTGCCGCGCGTACCGAATCCCGCGGAGCGCATGTCCGCACGGATTACCCGTTGACCGCCGACGTGGCGGAGTCGCGGGTGTTCCGGATCGTCGACGGCGAATTGCGGGAGGCCCGTCCCGTGAGCCTGCCCGGCTGAGCGGACCGGTCAAGTCGACGCCTCCGGGGTGCTGTCGGAGATAGATTGACCCCGATGACCCAGATCTCCGCAGACGGTTCGGGGCCCCAGAGCGGCCCCGATCGCGACGACCCGGATTCCCGCGCCCCTGTTCCCGGGGGCCCGGAACGAATCACCCTCGAGCTCGGACACATCACCCTGCATGCGCTCGCGTGGGGTCCCGCGGCCGGTCCGGTGGCCGTGTGCCTGCACGGATTTCCCGACTCGGCATGGACGTGGCGGCACCTCGGGCCCGAACTCGCCGGCGTCGGGTACCGCGTGGTCGCCCCGTTCACACGCGGTTACGCACCGTCGGAGATACCGGAGGACAACGACTTTCACGTTGCCGCGCTGGCCTACGATGCGCTGGCGGTTCATCGCGCGGTCGGAGCCGGCCCCGACGCCGTCCTGATCGGGCACGACTGGGGCGCGATGACGGCGAACGCGGTGGCGCACCGCGACGACAATCCGTACGCGCGGGTGATCTCGATGTCGGTCCCGCCGGTTCCGGTGGTCCGGCGCTCGATCGGAAGTGGGGTCGACGGCGTCAAGACGCTCGCGCGTCAGGCGGTGATGAGCTGGTACATCGCGTTCAATCAGCTGCCGTGGTTGCCCGAACGGACTCTCGACCGCCTCATCCCGCTCCTATGGCGCCGCTGGCGGCTCGATTCGGCGGCGACCCCGGTCCGGCCCGACCACCGACTGGACGTCGACCACGCGCTCGCGGCGCTGCCCACACGTGCCCATCGGACAGCCGCGCTCGGGTACTACCGCGCACTTCGGCGGCCGCGGACCCATCCTCGGTACGCCGCGTTGCGGAACGATTGGTTGGGCGAATCACGTTCTCCCACACTGTATTTGCATGGAGCGGACGACGGGTGCATGCAGTCGCGTCTCGCGGACGCGGTCCGCGAGGTGTTACCGGCGGGCAGTGCGGCCGCGGTCGTCGCCGGGGCGGGCCATTTCCTGCACCTGGACCAGCCGGACGAGGTGAACACGAGGATCCTCGAGTTCCTCGGTTCGGACGCGCGGGGCCAAGAGGGTGGCACCGGACCGGCCCGCTTCGTACACTGACCCGCGGGATCTTCACCACACCGTGGCCACCGGGGGAGGGCCACCGCAGAAGCGCATGCCGGGGGGCTTGCCACCGGGCGGCAGGAAGCCGACGGGCACGAGAAGACGACCGTGCGCGCCACACGGGTGTGGTCGCGCGAAGATCTCGCGGCGATGCAAGGCATGAAGGGGAGTCCGTATGAACGGCGAAGGCTGTTGGTCGACGGTGGTGTGCCGGCCGACCGAACGCGCGGCGCTGGGGCTGTCGGGTGACTCCGATTGGTTGCTGCAATGCCGTCTGGCGATCGGCCATCGGGGAAATCACGCCACCGACGCGAGCACGCACCCACGGCACGACCGCCGGCTGTGGCTCGAATGGAACGACTTCGACGACCGCGCGCAGTCGCTCATCGAACGCAATCCGTGCCCGGTCCCGTCCCCAGAGGGCGCCGGATGCGTGTTCTTCGCGGGGCACGGCGGCCCGCACTTCTACGCGCGCAGCAACGGCCACGCACCGTCGGTGATGACCGGCGCGAGCGCTTCCAACCCGCAGACCGTCGCGCCTGATCACGCCGTCGACCCGCTGCGTCAGCCGCCGCAGATGGGTTCGTCACGGATGGGTTCGCACCGCCTGCCCGACTCGCACCCGGCTGCCCTGCCGACGCAACCCCCGGCGGCCGAGCCCGAACCGGGTGAGTACCGCGGCGGACGCCGGTCGACCAATGCCGAGCCGCTGGCCGCCGAGGACTACCACGGCCGACGCCACCGGACCGACGGCTACGACGTCGCCTACTCGCCGGCGCCGGACCCCGGCAGATCGTTCGACGGACAGGCAGGCAGCGGCCAGGCCGGCCCGTCCGTCCGTGCCCCGAATTCGGAGACGACGGGCATCGCGCCGCGGAACGTCCCGGCCGTGCGCGTGCCCGACCCCACCGCTCCGGGATTCGACGCGGCGCGTGTTGCCGCCATCGGGGACGCACTCGACGAGGTCGCCGCCGCCCTGGCCAAACTGGCCGCAGCACTCCGCTCGTAGGGGCATCCGAAACACCACGAGACCGCTGGTTCTCAGAGAGCAGTAGTTGGGCTGCTCCGAGCACAACGGGTTCGTTCCGCATACGGTAGGGGGGTACCGTTTCGGGTTCGGCGGTGGTATACCTGGTCGGGCATACCCTTGAGGGGTATCCGGACGGGAGAATCATGGACGAGCACCAGCACGGCTACATCGGCCGGAAGGATGACTATCTGCGCCGACTCAAGCGCATCGAAGGTCAGGCGCGCGGTCTGCAGCGGATGGTGGAGGAAGACACCTACTGCATCGACATCCTGACGCAGGTGTCGGCGATGACCAAGGCGCTGCAAGCGGTCAGCCTCGGGCTCCTCGAAGAGCACATGGCCCACTGCGTCGTGCATGCCGCGCAGGAGAGCGACGAGGCCGGCAAGGCCAAGGTCGACGAGGCCATGGCCGCGATCACCCGCCTGGTCAAGTCCTGACCGTCCTTTCTGATCCATCCCCGTTGACTTCGACGATCCGAGGAGTTCCCGCATGAGCACCACCAGCACCTACACCGTCACCGGCATGACCTGCGGCCACTGTGCCGCGTCCGTTCGCGAGGAGATCGAGGCGCTGCCGGGCGTGACCAGTGTCGAGGTCACCGTCGACGACGGCTCGGTGCGGGTCGCGGCCGACCGTGAACTCGGTCGAGACGAGGTCGCGGCCGCCGTCACCGAAGCCGGCTACGCACTGGTCTGACCATGAGATCCGTTGCCACCGGGCCCCTGGCCTACGTCGTCGCGCTGATCGCGGTCTTCGTGATCGCGTTCGGCGTCGGGCGCGCGTGGGGCCCCGACGTGGAGCCGGTGACTCACGACGCACCGTCACACGGCGTCGTCACCGGCGAACCGACATCCGACCCGCATGAAGGTGGTCACCCATGACCGCGAACACCGGACAACTGGTCGACCTCGACATCACCGGCATGACCTGCGCGTCCTGCGCCAACCGCATCGAGCGCAAGCTCAACAAGATCGACGGTGTGACCGCGTCGGTGAACTACGCGACCGAACGTGCCCACGTCGAGGTACCTGCGGGTCTGGCGCCCGGCGACCTCGTCGAGGTGGTCCGCGCGGCCGGCTACGACGCATCGCCGATCGTGCCCGATTCGTCGGCCTACGCTCCGGAACACCCGGGAGCGGGGTCCGGCGATCCCGAATTGGACGGTCTCCGGCAGCGCCTGATCGTCTCCGCGATTCTCTCGGTGCCGGTGATCGCGCTTGCGATGATCCCGGCGCTCCAGTTCACGTACTGGCAGTGGTTGTCCCTGACGCTCGCCGCGCCGGTCGTCGTGTGGGGGGCCTACCCGTTCCACCGCGCAGCGTGGATCAACCTGCGCCACGGCGCCACGACGATGGACACCCTCGTGTCCGTCGGCACCCTCGCGGCGTTCGGATGGTCGCTGTACGCGCTGTTCCTCGGCACCGCGGGCACGCCCGGGCTCACCCACGGATTCGACCTGCTGCCCCAGCGGACCGACGGATCGTCGCACATCTACCTCGAGGCCGCGGCCGGCGTCACGACCTTCCTGCTGGCCGGCCGCTATTTCGAGAAGCGCGCCAAGCGGCGGGCCGGTGACGCACTCGCCGCGCTGATGGACCTCGGGTCCAAGGACGTCGTCGTCCGACGGTCCGACGGTGCCGAGTCCCGAATCCCCATCGCGCAGCTGGCGGTCGGCGACGAGTTCGTGGTCCGGCCCGGTGAGAAGATCGCCACCGACGGAGTCGTCGTCGACGGTGCGTCGGCGGTCGACGCGTCGATGGTCTCCGGTGAGTCGGTGCCGGTCGAGGTCACCTCCGGCGACTCGGTGGTCGGCGCGACCGTCAACACCAGCGGTCTGCTCGTCGTGCGTGCGACCGCGGTCGGTTCCGACACCGCGCTCGCCCAGATGGTCCGCATGGTGACGGCGGCGCAAGAGGGCAAGGCCGACGTCCAGCGGCTGGCCGACCGGATCTCGTCGGTATTCGTCCCGATCGTGATCGCGATCTCGCTTGCGACCCTGGGCTTCTGGCTCGGCGTGGCGTCCACGACCGACTTCGCCGGTGGCGATGTGACCTTCGCGTTCACCGCCGCCGTCGCGGTCCTCATCATCGCGTGCCCGTGCGCGCTCGGACTCGCCACTCCGACGGCCCTGATGGTCGGTGCCGGGCGAGGGGCACAGCTGGGCATCCTGCTGAAGGGCCCGGAGGTGTTGGAATCGACGCGACGCGTCGACACGATCGTGCTGGACAAGACCGGCACCGTGACGACGGGTGAGATGTCGCTGTCCGGGATCACCGTGGCCGACGGCTATGCGCGCGAACAGGTCCTGGGCTGGGCGGCATCGGTGGAGTCGGGATCGGAACACCCGATCGCGGCGGCCATCGTCGACGCGGGACGCGACCACATCGACTCCCGCGTCCGTGATTTCGTGTCCACGCAGGGCGCCGGTGTCGCCGGGATCGTCGGCGACCGGTTCGTGACAGTGGTGTCGCCGAACACGATCGACGCGCCCCTGCCACCGCCGCTCGACGATGCGGTGGTCGTCGCGGAATCCGACGGCGCAACCGCGGTCGTCGTCCTGATCGCCGAGGATTCCTCCGAAGAGCCTGCCCGACAACCTGTTCCCGTCGCGGTTCTCGTGGTGGCGGACCAGGTCAAACCCTCGTCGGCCGCGGCGATCTCCGAGTTCCGGCGACTGGGTCTGACTCCGATGCTGCTGACCGGCGACAACGAGGGCGCCGCCCGGGCCGTGGCCTCGAGTGTCGGAATCGACGACGTCACCGCCGGGGTCAGTCCGAAGCGGAAGCTCGAGGTGATCGCCGAACTGCAGGTGCAGGGCCACGTGGTGGCGATGGTCGGTGACGGGATCAACGACGCCGCGGCGCTCGCCCAGGCCGACCTCGGCCTCGCGATGGGTACCGGCACCGACGTCGCGATGGCCGCCAGCGATCTGACGATCGTGAGCGGTGACCTGCGCGCGGTGGCCGATGCCATTGCTCTGGCGCGTCGAACCCTCGGCACCATCAAGGGAAACCTGTTCTGGGCCTTCGGGTACAACGTCGCGGCCATTCCTCTCGCCGCCGCCGGGATGCTGAATCCCATGATCGCCGGCGCGGCCATGGCGCTCTCGTCGGTGTTCGTCGTCGGCAACAGCCTGCGACTCCGCGGGTTCACGCCGCGGCGCTGATAGGAAACCGCCCTCGCCGGCTACGCTGACGACTCCTCGTCGTCTATGGTTCGCCGGCGGGCGGTTTTCGATCGGGTGCCCGACCGTCAGGCGCTGGTGGCGACCCGTGCCGCCGCGTGCCGCCCGGCGCGCCGGCCGAAGTAGGAGCCCTCGCCCAATTGCGTTCCGCTGCAGTATCCCTTGCAGTCCTGCGCGATGTTGGTGGCACTGGCCCCGGCGGCGTAGAGCCCGCGGATGACGGTGCCCGACTCGTCGAGCACCTCGCCGTCGAGTGACGTCGCCATACCGCCCATGGTGAACCCGGCGTACATGGCCTTGCCGAGCGACAGGTCGTATGCCGCCCACGGTCCGGTGTCCTGGGGCTCGAGGAACTCGGGTGCCTTGTGGAAGTCGGGGTCTTCCTTCTTCGCTGCGTTCTCGTTGTAGCGGGCCATGGTCGCCTGCAGCTTGCCCTCGGGGATGCCGAGGTCCCGCTCCATCTCCTCGATGGTCTCCCAGCCGTCGATCAACGGGACCAGGTAGTTCTGCTTCTCGTTCATGTGCGACTCGTTGACGATGAGGTAAGCCACCGAATCAGGTTGCTCGAGAACGAATCCCGATGTCCGCGCATGGTAGGAGTCCTCGGTGACGAACCGCTCGCCGAATTTGTTCACGATGACGCCCATGACCATGCTTGCGGGCGGGTAGATCGGCGCGGTGATGAACGCCTTGTCCATGTATTTCAGTGCGGCGCCGACCGATCGGCCCATGCGCAGGCCGAGGCCGTCGTCGTAGGTGTTGCCGAGCACGAACGGCTTCTCGGCGAGATGCGGGGTGTGTTCGGCGACCATGTCGGGGTTCATCACGAAACCGCCGGCGGCGATGATCACCGAGTCCGCGCGGATGACGCCCTCGGCGTCGGGCGTCTTCCACGTCACGCCGACGACCGCACCCTGCTCGTCGACGACCAACTGGCGGGCGCCGGTCTCATACCGGACCTCGGCACCCAGCTCGTTGAGACGGGTGACGAGCAGATCGATGACCAGCTTCGCGCCCCCGGTCTCCCCGGGTACCGGGACCTTGTGCCCGCGTGGCGCGGGGACGGCCTGGTTCTTGAACGGCCAGACCTTCTCGTTGCCGGTGAACATCAGTCCCTCGGTACCGGGCTGGATCACGGCCTTCTCCGGATAGAAGCTGCGCTCGAAGGTGAAGCCGAGTCCTTCGAGCCAGTTGAAGTGGTCGACGCTGTCGACGCAGTAGGCGTGGATCTTGTCGGCCTCGGGTTCGATCGACACGGCGGTGAGGTACTTCTCCATCTCTTCGACGGAGTCGTCCTGGCCCGTGGCCTGCTGTACTGCGGTCCCGCCGCCGAGGTAGAAGAATCCACCGGAGAGCGAGGTGGTGCCGCCGGGCGCGGCGGCGCGCTCGAGCAACAGCACACGCGCGCCGTTGGCAGCGGCCTCGGCGGCGGCGCATCCGCCGGCGATGCCGAATCCGATCACGACGACGTCGACCTCGTCGGAGAACTCACTCACCGAATCAAGTGCGACGGTCTCGGGGATCTCGGTGCTGGTAGCCATACCGCTCAGATTAGCGGACAAACTAGAACCTGTTCTAGTCTTGATAACGATTCGTCGACGGGGTGCCGTCGGTGGTCACCGCACGGTCTCGGACCATCCGGCGCACGGCATATTCACAGGGTTCTCCGGTACCAAGGGATATGGCCTCGATCACCACGCGTCACGCATCCTCGCCGGCTCCCGCGCTGGCCGGCGTGGTCGCCGTCGGCGCGGCCCTCGCCGCGGGCGAACTGGCCGCCGTCCCGATCTCGCCCGACGCCTCCCCGTACTTCGCAGTCGGCTCGTCGGTCGTCGACCATTCGCCCGAGGCCGTACGCAAGTGGGCCATCGAGACGTTCGGCGTTGCCGACAAGCTCGCCTTGTTCATCGGGATGGGCATCATCATCGCGGTGCTCGCGGCGGCGTGCGGATACCTCGAACGACGACGACCTCCGCTCGGCTCGGTGATCATCGGAGCCTTCGGGTTGGTCGGGATGCTGGCCGCACTCAACCGTCCCGATGCCGGTTGGACGCACGCACTGCCGTCGATCATCGCCGGCGTCGTCGGGATCGTTGTGCTGCGCGTCCTCATCGCGCAGCTACGTCCCAAGGGGGCGGAGTCCCCCGAGGCGGATCCCGACGCCGCGGGCGACGAGCCCACATCGGCTGTGCGGTCGGGTTTCTCGCGCCGCTTCGTGCTCACCGCCGGCGGTATCGCGGCCGCCGCGGTCGTCGTCGGTGTCGTGGCCCGGCGAGTGCTCGCCGACACTGCGGGCGTCGTCGCCGACCGCGCCCGAGTGCTGTTGCCGCGTGCGGCGAGCCAGGCGCCGCCGATCCCGGCCGGTGCGCAGCTCGAGCTCTCGGGTGCAACCCCTTTCATGACCAGCAACGCCGACTTCTACCGCATCGACACCGCGTTGCAGGTTCCGACGCTCACGACCGACGAGTGGCGACTGCGGATTCACGGGGACGTCGACCGCGAGGTGACCCTGTCCTGGGACGACCTGCTCGCCATGCCGATGACCGAGCGGATCGTGACGCTCGCCTGCGTGTCGAACGAGGTCGGTGGCGACCTCGTCGGCAACGCCAAGTGGCTGGGGGTGCCGATGCGCGAGGTCCTCGATCTTGCCGGGGTCAGGCCCGGGTCGGACATGTTGCTGTCCACGAGTGTGGACGGATGGACCTGCGGCACACCGATTTCGGCGGTGACCGATGGGCGCGACGCGCTTCTCGCCGTCGGGATGAACGGCTCGCCGCTTCCCCTCGAGCACGGATACCCGGTCCGGCAGGTGGTGCCGGGGCTGTACGGGTACGTCTCGGCGACCAAATGGGTCATCGACTGGGAGATCACGCGGTTCTCCGAGGCCAAGGCCTACTGGACGACACGCGGGTGGTCGGCGCTCGGCCCGATCAAGATGGCGTCGCGCTTCGACCGTCCGGCCGATGGCACCGAGCATCCGGCCGGGGAGGTCGTCGTGGCCGGCACCGCATGGGCCCAGCACACGGGCGTCGAGCGCGTCGAGGTGCGCGTCGACCAGGGGCCATGGCAACCCGCGGAGCTGACGACGGAGTACAGCATCGACACGTGGCGGCAGTGGCGGTTCGCCTGGCAGGCGACCAAGGGCAACCACACCCTCGAGTGCCGGGCGATCGACAAGCAGGGCAAGCCGCAGATCGAGCGCTATCAGGCACCGGCACCCGACGGCGCGAGCGGACTCGACGACCGCACCTACACCATCGTCTAGGGCGACGCGGAGCCCAAGCCCGGAAAGACTCGGCAGGCCAGCGGGACGACATCTGTACAGACACCTGTCCAGAAATAGCGAAAACCGCAGCTTCAAGGGTTGAGTGAGGTATCTGACTCACCTGAGCTGTCGCTGAGAGCGCATGTTATGTTCATCGCACCTTTATGTGAGCCGGGTGACAGCCATCCTGTCCCATCCGAGCACCTCGTGACCTGCGTCAGGTCGTCCGCTGCGCCCACACATGGCGGAGCTGCACGATCTGGAAGCGGGTCACCTCGTTGACAAGACGCGCCGAGTCCTGGCGCCGAACCGCGGCGCTGCTCGATGGCGCCGGACCAGACAGGTGAGATAGATGACAGTGGGTGTCGTGCGCGAGACGGCCGAGGGAGAGCGCCGGGTGGCGCTGGTCCCGAAGGTCGTCGCCGCGCTGGTGGGCAAGGGTGTGCCCGTCGTGGTGGAGTCGGGGGCCGGTCTCGGCGCCCTGATCCCCGACGAGGCGTACACCGAGGCCGGTGCGACGATCGGCGATCCATATGGGTCCGATGTGGTCCTGAGGGTGTCGCCGCCGTCGGATGCGGAGATCGCGAAGCTGCGGAGCGGGCAGAAGCTGATCGGCTTTCTCGCGCCGCGCAACGCCGACAATCAGATCGCCACGTTGCGGGAAGCAGGCGTGGAGGCGTACGCGGTGGAAGCCATTCCGCGTATCTCGCGCGCCCAGGTGATGGACGCGCTGAGTTCGCAGGCGAATGTCGCAGGTTACAAGTCGGTCGTGGTGGCCGCGGATGTGTCGACGCGGTTCTTCCCGATGCTGACCACGGCGGCCGGCACGGTGAAGCCGGCGACGGTGCTGGTCCTGGGTGTCGGTGTGGCCGGGCTGCAGGCCTTGGCCACGGCCAAGCGTCTGGGTGCGCGGACCACCGGTTACGACGTGCGTCCCGAGGTCGCCGAGCAGGTCCGTTCGGTCGGCGCGCAGTGGCTCGATCTGGGCATCGACGCCGCCGGTGAGGGCGGGTACGCCCGTGAGCTCACCGACGACGAGCGCGCGCAGCAGCAGCAGGCTCTCGAAGACGCGATCAAGGGTTTCGACGTGGTGATCACCACTGCGCTGGTGCCGGGTCGTCCGGCTCCGCGTCTGGTGACCGCGGCCGCGGTCGAGGGTATGAAGCCGGGCAGTGTCGTCGTCGACCTCGCCGGTGAGACCGGCGGTAATTGCGAGCTGACCGAGCCGGGTCAGACCGTCGTGAAACACGACGTCACCATCGCCGCTCCGCTGAACCTGCCGGCCACGATGCCGGAGCACGCCAGCGAGCTGTACTCGAAGAACCTGCTGGCGCTGATCGAGCTGATGCTCGACGACAACGGCTCCATCACACCGGATTTCGACGACGAGGTCGTCGCGGCTGCGTGTGTCACCCGTACCGAGCAGGAGGTGTCTGCCTGATGTATGCCGGTCTTCTCGCGAATCTCGCGATCCTGGTGCTCGCCGGGTTCGTCGGTTTCGCCGTCATCTCCAAGGTCCCCAACACCCTGCACACTCCGTTGATGTCGGGCACCAACGCCATTCACGGCATCGTCGTGCTCGGTGCACTGGTCGTGCTGGGCAAGTTGCCCGCCGACGCCGGGTGGGGTGTGCGCATCATCGCGTTCGTCGCGCTGGTGTTCGGCACGCTCAACGTCATCGGTGGCTTCGCGGTCACCGACCGGATGCTGGGCATGTTCAAGGGTAAGAAAGAGGTGGCCAAGTGAACGGCTCCCCAGAGACTTCTGTGTCACAGCTGGTACTCGCGGCGGGTGCGCATACCCCGAGTGAGGGCGTCGGCTACCTGGTGACCGCGCTCTACATCGTCTCGTTCTCCCTGTTCATCTACGGTCTGATGGGTCTGACCGGACCGAAGACCGCGGTGCGTGGCAACTGGATCGCCGCGGTCGGTATGGGTCTGGCCGTCGCCGCAACGTTGCTTTACGTGTGGAACGAAGGAGCTGTCGGCTCCGACGGGCACTCGACCGAGGGCGTACCGACGATCAACTGGGTGCTCATCGCCGTCGGTCTGATTCTCGGTGTGGCGCTGGGAATTCCGCCCGCACTCAAGACCAAGATGACGGCCATGCCGCAGCTGGTGGCGCTGTTCAACGGCGTCGGCGGCGGCACCGTCGCGCTCATCGCGTGGGCCGAGTTCATCGAGACCTCCGGGTTCTCGTCGTTCCACAACGTCGAACCGGCGTCGCCGCTGGTGATCGGTTCGCTGATCGCCGCAATCATCGGGTCGGTCTCGTTCTGGGGTTCGCTGGTGGCGTTCGCGAAGCTGCAGGAGATCATGCCCAAGGGGCTGGAGAAGACCTTCGTCTCCAACGCGAAGCTGTTCCAGGCCGCCAACATCGTGCTGCTGATCGTGGCGCTGGGGCTGGCGATCTATCTCGGTGTCAACGCCTCCAACGGTGGTGGCGCGAGCGTCTGGTGGATGGTCGGAGTCCTGGTCGCCGCGGGCGTGATGGGTCTGTTCGTGGTGTTCCCCATCGGTGGTGCGGACATGCCGGTCGTCATCTCGCTGCTCAATGCGATGACCGGTCTGTCGGCTGCGGCCGCGGGTATCGCGCTGGACAACACGGCGCTGATCGTGGCCGGGATGATCGTCGGCGCGTCGGGTTCGATCCTGACCAACCTCATGGCCAAGGCGATGAACCGGTCGATCCCCGCGATCGTGTTCGGTTCGTTCGGTGGTGGCGATGCTGCTGCCGCGGGCGGTCCGGGTGCGGCCGGCGGCACCGTCAAGGCGACCTCGGCTGCCGACGCCGCGATCCAGATGGCATATGCCAACCAGGTCATCGTCGTCCCCGGTTACGGTCTGGCCGTGGCGCAGGCCCAGCATGCGGTCAAGGAGATGGCGAAGCTGTTGGAGGCCAAGGGTGTCGAGGTCAAGTACGCGATCCACCCGGTCGCCGGTCGCATGCCCGGGCACATGAACGTGCTGCTGGCCGAGGCCGACGTCGAGTACGACTCGATGAAGGAGATGGACGACATCAACGGCGAGTTCAGCCGGACCGACGTCGCCATCGTCATCGGCGCCAACGACGTCACCAACCCCGCGGCGCGCAATGATCCGAGTAGCCCGATCCACGGCATGCCGATCCTCAACGTCGACGAGGCGCGATCGACCATCGTGCTCAAGCGGTCGATGAGTTCGGGTTACGCCGGTATCGAGAACCCGCTGTTCTTCGCCGACGGCACCAGCATGCTCTTCGGCGACGCCAAGAAGAGCGTCGACAGCGTCATCGAGGAACTCAAGGCGCTCTAGCGTTTTCGTGACCAACCGAGGCCCCGGCAACCGTTCTGGTTGCCGGGGCCTCGGCTGTTTCTCGGCGGGGAAACACCTCGATACGTTGAATCGAGCACCGTCACCTGTCAAGATGGTTATGTGTCGGGTTTTGTGTTCGTCAGCGGGCGGTCGAGCCTCGATTTCGCGGGTACGATGCTGTGGCGTCGAACCATACGTACCGAACTCCTCGGCGACTCCGGTGACCTGTCCCGGTGGTTCTCCGAAGCGGGACTCTTCGACCTGGTGGACGATCCGGACACCGTGGACATCGAGTACGCCCGACGGGTTCGTGAGGCGATCTACGACGTGGTGGTCGGTTGCCTCGGCTCCGGCGACGACACGTCCGTCGGCAGGAGGAACTTCGATCCCGAGTCCGCTGCCGTGCTCAATTCTGCTGCCGCCACGCCTCTGCCCACTGTCACGCTGGACATCGACGGAATGGCGAAAGTGACAGGGACGACTCGTAATGGATTGAGTCTGCTCGCGCGGGACGCCATCGAGTTGCTCGCGTCCGCCGACCTCGCCAAGATGCGCGAGTGCTCGAACCCTGACTGCACCCGGTTGTTCGTGGACGTGTCGCGCGGCGGCTCACGGCGGTGGTGTGGCATGGCTGAATGCGGCAATCGCAAGAAGGCGGCGGATTATCGACGCCGCCACAAGGAACTCTCCACCTGAATCCTCTCCGCGAGGAAGTTCTCCCGTTACTCGGTCGATCATCGCCGGTGCCGGGTCCGCACGATCCTGCGCCCGGACGGTCGTCGGGCGCGGGTGGCCGCGCAGCCGTGTTACGGCGTCATGACGGCTCTGAAACGACGGAAATACCTGGTAGTGCCGCGTATCCGAATTTGAGTAACCCCCTTGACAGGTGACGAATCGAAGGTACACACTCGGTGCAATCCGTAACCGGTTAAGCCGGTGACGGAGTCCCGGGAAGTCATCTACGGTGCGCCGCTGCGCCGTCTCCTTCTGTCGAGAGAGATCGAACTCCATTGACGAAACCACCACTCGCGGCCTCGACGACCGCGCCCACGACCCTCACCCCAGCCGAAGTCGCCGGTCGCCTGGAGCGACTGCCCTGGTCGCCCGTGCAGCGAAACCTGTTCCTGGTCATCGCAACTGCGTGGTTCTTTGATTCCATCGACCTGGGGGCGATGACCTTCTTGCTCTCACCCATCAGCGACCACTTCGATCTCAGCCCGGCGCAGACCGGCGTACTGGGGAGTGCGAGTTTCGCCGGGATGTTCTTCGGTGCCATCGGTGCAGGAGCGCTGGCCGACCGGTTCGGTCGCCTGCGTGTCTTCAAGTACAGCATCGTGATCTGGGGGCTCGCCAGCGTCGGCCTCTCGTTCGCTTGGTCGTACGAATCGATGCTGGCCTTCCGGTTCGTGCTGGGAATCGGTATGGGGGCTGAATTCCCGGTCGCTGCAGCAATTCTCGCCGAATTCATGCCGTCGTCGAAACGTGGCCGGTATGCGGCCCTGCTGGAGGGAGCGTGGCCGCTCGGATTCATCTCTGCCGGCGCGCTCTCCTATCTCCTGGTCGCCTCGCAATTCGGCTGGCGGGGCTTCTTTCTCATGCAGGCCGGGCTCGCCGTGATCGCGTTGATCGTCCGCAGGAACTTGCCTGAGTCACCGCGGTGGCAGATCGCCAGGGGCCATGAGGCGGACGCCGAACGAACGCTCAGCGCCTTCGAGCAGCGGGTGCGGGAGGCCACCGCCGAACCACTTCCCGACTACACGCCGATTCCGGACGTCGGCCCCGGCACGGCGGGTGGCGAGCGCTTCTCGACGTCCGCAACAGAGCACGCACTTTGACCGTGTGGGCGGTGTGGTTCTGCCTGATGACCGGTTACTACGGGTTGACCACCTGGATCGGTAAGCTCCTCACCGACAGCGGTCTGGATGTCGCGAAGAGCATCGGATTCGTTCTGGCCATGGGGCTCTGGGGGATTCCCGGGTTCTTGTCGGCCGCCTATCTCATCGAGCGTCTCGGGCGTCGATACTGCCTGGCGGGATACACCGTAGGTTCCGGAATCGCCGCCTTCTTCTACGGCCAGAGCTCGGGCACCGTCGAGCTCATCGTTGCCGGCTCCTTCCTGCAGTTCTTCTTCTTCGGCATGTTCTCCTCCATTTTCGCCTACACGCCGGAGCTGTTCGCCACCAACAGCCGAGGCACCGGCGTCGGATCAGCCACGGCGATGGGTCGCCTCGGCTCCGTGTTCGGTCCGCTCGCCGTCCCGGCACTGCTCGGCTTCGGCGGAACCGGACTCGTATTCACGACCAGTGCGGTGCTTTTCGCTATCGGCGCGGGCGTCGTCCTGACCATGCTCCCCGAGACCAAGAATGCCGTACTCGAGCAGATCGACTAGTCAGAACCACAACGCAGAGGACGTGACCACATCACATGAACATCGACGAGTATCTGTACTTCGTGCGCCGTGCCTTCGACGGAATGCTCGATGCACTCGAGCTACTCGGTGACGAGCACGCCAACGAGGCGCCGCCCCTTGCCGGGGCCAACCCGCCGTGGGCGATCGCATATCACTGCACCGAGGTGGTCGACTATTGGATCGGGCATCTCATCGCCGACCGGCCGAGTCGGCGTAACCGCGCGGCGGAGTTCACGGCCAGGGGGTCGGTCGCCGACCTACGTGGCCGGGTGACCGCACTGCAGTCCCGACTGGTCGACGACCTCGCGGGCTTCGATCCGACCGCGCCGCTGCTGAACAGCCCGCCGAGCGCCTATGAGGGACCCGCCCGAGAGCTGTCGCCGTGTGGGGTCCTTCTGCACGTACTGGAAGAACTCGCCCAGCACCACGGGCAGATCGAGCTGTCCCGGGACGCGCTTCTCGCGCTGGCCGGTGATCGGCGATGAGCATCGTGTCCCCGGATAATCGAACATGGGCGGGGCGAACGGGTTTCGACGATCTGGAGCTCACCCGACTCTCGCAGCGATCTGGTGCCAAATGGGCGCGGGTGCGCACCGACGGGGTGATACCGGCGTGGGTGGCCGATATGGACTTCCCGCTCGCGCCGGAGATCAACGACGAGCTGGTCGAGTTCGTCGCACGGGGGGACCTGGGGTATCCCGATTGGTTGAGCGGCACACCCCTCCGCAGTGCTTTCGCGCGGCGCATGCTCGACAAGTACGGATGGAACGTGAACCCCGCACACGTCCGGGAACAGACCGATCTCATCCAAGCGCTGCAACTGCTCTTGCGGTTGAGCACCGCGCCCGGCGACGCGGTGGCGATCCAGACACCGAACTACCCGCCGTTCCTCGCGACCCTCGAGACGATGCGACTGCGGAGTGTCGAGGTGCCCTTCCGGCGGACATCGTCGGGATGGTGCCTCGACTTCGACGAGTTCGAGCAGTTGCTCCGGCTCCATCGGCCGAAGGTTCTGGTTCTCGTCAATCCTCACAACCCCACCGGTCGGGTGCACACCCGTGCAGAACTCAATCGGATCGCCGAACTGGCCGACCAGTTCGACCTCCTGGTGATCAGTGACGAGATCCACGCCGAATTGGTCTACCGCCCGCACCGCCACATTCCGTTCGGCTCGATCAATGAGTCCGCGGCGGCACGAACCGTGACGATCACGTCTGCGGGGAAGGCCTTCAATCTGGCCGGATTGCGTTGCGCAGTGGTTCACTACGGCTCCCGGGACCTCCTACGACGACGGGACGCCGAGCCGCCGGACCTCTACGGCACGGTTTCGGTGCTCGGCGTGATCGGTCATGTTGCGGCATGGCAGAAGGCATCGGATTGGCACGGCGAGCTGATCCGGGTGCTGGATCGTAACCGCAGGCGGGTGCACGACTTCCTCGGGGCGACGCTGCCCGAAGTTGTCCATCACCTTCCCGAGGCCACGTACCTGAGCTGGGTGGACGTCTCGGCATTCGGGCTCGACGACCCCGTCGATGCGATCCGGCGCCGAGGCCGTGTCCTCGTGGACGGTGGTCGGGGATTCGGGGGATCGAGTGCGGACCACATTCGCATCAACTTCGCCACCTCGGCGTCGATCCTGGAGCAGATCCTGGAAGGAGTAGCTGCCGGACTCATCCGGTGACTCTCGTCGAGATGAGGACCGGTCAGGAATCGAGAAGCCGTTGGTCCCGTCGACGCCGTACTGTCGGCACATCGCCCGACCGCAACGGAGGAAGTCATGTCCCTGTCACTTCGGTCACTGTCGCTCTGGTACCAGCGAAGGACCAACGAGCGCACCGTCGCTCGCATCCGCAAGAAGTCCGGATCGATGTGGGGGATGGAGATGCTCATCCTGCGCACGACCGGTCGACGCTCGGGTCTCGTGCGCGAGACACCGCTGAGCTGGTTCCCCGACGGTGACGACTGGCTGGTCGTCGCCTCGGGTGGCGGCAAGCGCAATCCGGACTGGTTCGCCAACTTGACCGCCCATCCCGATGGCGTGTCGGTCGAGCGGCATGGGGAGGCTCCGGTGCCGGTGACGCCGGTGGTCCTCGACGCTGCTGAGCGGCAGATCGCGTGGAACACGGTGGTCGAGGCGCAGCCGCGATACGCGAAGTATCAAAAGAAGTCGTCGCGTGAGTACCCGCTCGTCCGACTTGTCGCCGGTCGGTGACATTCGTGGTCCGAGACGGGGGCCGGGTGGGAGCTGGGGTGCGACAGCCGCGGCGGGGTTGATGGAGTAACCCCGGAGTGCTCCGCGGAACACTCTCGACCTCGGGTTGAGCCCCGAAAGACTGTCGGTGCCGGGCGATATCTTGTTCTTGTTCTTATCGCTCGATTCTGGGGGTTGCGGTGGGGGTCGGTGCTTTTCGTTGCGGTGGAGATGTGTCGTCGATGTTCGACGGTGCGGATCCGGCGTCGTTGTCTGATGAGGTGCTCGAGGGTCGGGTGCTGGGTTACGCCGCTCAGATCACGGCGCTGACAGCGGACTTCCTTGAACTGGTGGCAGAACTGGATGAGCGGGAGTCGTGGCGGGGGCCGGGGATTCATTCGCTGGCGCACTGGTTGTCGTGGAAGGCCGGCATCGCACCGCGAACGGCGCATGAGCAGTTGAGGGTCGCCAAGGCGATCCGAGAATTGCCGGTGATCCGCACGGCGTTTCGCGAAGGTCGGCTGACGTATTCCAAGGTCCGCGCCCTGACACGGGTGGCCACGCCGGAGCGTGAGGCGGAGTTGGTGAATCTGGCGTTGTCATCGACGGCGAGTCAGTTGGATCGGGCGGTACGGGCGATGGGCCAGATCGACCGCAACCGTGGCGTCGAAGACGAAAGCCGGCCGCCGGTGGAGTCGACGGGCCGGTGGAAGTGGAACGATGACGGGTCGTTGTCGGTGTCGCTGACGTTGAGTCCGTTGGATGGTGCGCGGTTCCTGGCGGGGTCGGTGCGGGCGGAGTATGAACGCACCCGGACCTGCGATGATCCGGATCTGCCTACCGCTGGGAGTGTTCCGCGGAACACTGAATCGGCTTCAGAAGCAGAGGATTCGGAGGTGGTTCCGTCGCGGCGTCGCGATCTGTGGCGGCAGGTGCCGTCGAATGTGGCGCCGGCGGTGGTGGCGATGGCCGACATGGTGCATGACGGGATGGCGATGCCCGATCTTGCTCCGGGTGCGGAGATCCTGATCCATGCCGGTGACGGGGTGGAGCATGCTCATCTCGATGACGGTCCGGCGTTGTCGGAGGCTGAGGTGGACGAAGCCCGGTGCGGGGCGTCGACTCGGGAGGTGGTGAGCCGCCGGGTTCCCGGTCAGCCGGGGAAGCTGGCGTTGTTGGGGGTGGGGCGTCGGAAGCGTGCGCCGAACAAGGCGTTGGTGCGGTCGTTGTTCGTGCGGGATCGGTGTTGTCAGGTGCCGGGGTGTGGGCGGACGCGTCATCTGCATGCCCATCATGTGGTGTTCTGGTCGGCGGGTGGGCGGACCGATCCGGACAATCTGATCTTGTTGTGTGGGTCGTGTCATCGGTCGTTGCATCGGGGCGAGTTCGCGATCACCGCGCACGGGTTGCAGCGGTTCAGCTTTCATCGGCCAGACGGGACGGAGATCGAGGTGGCGCCACCGACGTCGACACCGACTGGGTGGCAACCAAACCCTGCCATAGGTATCGACGCGACGGTGCCGATCGGTGGGGGTCGGATGGACCTGGGGTACACCACCGAGGTGCTCTACGCCGTCTGGGAGTGGAAGGAAAGCCAGTCTTCTGCCGCCGACCGGGGGTGTCAGATGGTCTGTGTAAGTCCGGTGCTCATCAGTGAGAGGACAATCTATGAGCATGGCGTTAGACGACAAGCAGCACGACGACGGTCAGCAGCTGCCTGAGCTGGC
>NZ_SCOC01000047.1:0-30725 GCF_005502615.1 Gordonia sp. ALPHA1B1
AACGTTTCCAACGTCTCCCGCTCGGCTTTCGTCAACCGCAAACACGCTGCCGGTGCACTCATCAACCCAGCCTACCGAACAACGAGCTAGACAATTGCGAGACACACCACTAGGATGTTCGGAGCAACGTCGTGCGAGACCCGGCACGGCCCGACAACTGAAGACGAGGGGAGTGGCATGCCGATCAGCCCGACGCAGGTGCGCGAACTCGTCGAAAAGCTCGTCGCCGAACGGGGATTCGACCTCGAGGACATCACGGTGCGCAGCCGGGACGGTCAGGAGGAACTGTCGATCGTGGTCGACCGCGACGGTGGCAGCGACCTCGACGTCCTTGCCGGACTCAGCACCGAGATCTCCGACCTCCTCGACGCCACGCCCGACTTCGCCGACCTCGCCTACGTGCTCGAGGTCACCTCGCGCGGCGTCGACAGCCCGCTCTCCCTGCCCCGGCACTGGCGTCGTAACACCGGTCGGCGCGTCGTCGTGGAGGTCGACGGCGGACCCGGCTCGCAGCCGCGCACCGTCGCCGGACGCATCGGCAGGCTGCTCGACGACCCGGCGCCGGCGGTCGAGGTGGTCGCGAACCACAAGGGGCGGATCGCGGTGGAGACCGTCGACCTCGCCTCTGTGACCCAAGCCGTGGTGCAGGTGGACTTCTCTCAGCCGAGCGTCCGCGAGCTCGAACTGTGCGGCCTCGAACCCGACGAGATCGAAGCGCGCCGCGCCCCTGCGACCGCGCGACAACTGAACACCACAAATGAACACGACAAGTGAATAGGAGACCGACGACATGAACATCGACATCGCCGCCCTGCGCATGATCGAGGCCGACAAGGGCATCTCGATCGAGACCGTCATCACCGCCATCGAGACCGCCTTGCTGACGGCCTACCGCCACACCGACGGTTTCGCGCCGCATGCCCGTGTCGACGTCAACCGCAAGTCCGGCGCCGTCCGCGTGATGGCGCAGGAGGTCGACCAGGATGGGAACGTCGTCCACGAATGGGACGACACCCCCGAGGGTTTCGGCCGCATCGCGGCGACGACCGCACGGCAGGTCATCCTCCAGCGCCTGCGTGACGCCGAGAACGAGAAGAACTTCGGCGACCTCGTCGCCCACGAGGGTGAGATCGTCGGCGGCGTCGTGCAGCAGGACTCGCGCGCCAATGCACGCGGGATGGTCGTCGTCCAGATCGGCAGCGACGCCAATTCCACCGAGGGGATCATCCCGCCCGCCGAGCAGGTGCCCGGCGAGGTCTACACCCACGGCGACCGGATCAAGTGCTACGTCGTCGGCGTGAGCCGCGGACCCCGCGGTCCGCAGATCACCCTGTCCCGGACCCACCCGAACCTGGTGAGGAAATTGTTCTCCCTCGAGGTGCCCGAGATCGAGGACGGCAGCGTCGAGATCGTCGCCGTGGCGCGCGAGGCCGGCCACCGGTCGAAGATCGCGGTGCACACCGGCGTGGCCGGCCTCAACGCGAAGGGCGCGTGCATCGGTCCGATGGGCCAGCGCGTACGGAACGTGATGAGCGAACTCGCCGGCGAGAAGATCGACATCATCGACTTCGACACCGACCCGGCGGTCTTCGTCGGGAATGCGTTGTCGCCCGCGAAGGTTGTCTCGGTGACGGTGGTCGACGCCGCCGCCAAGGCCGCGCGGGTCATCGTGCCGGACTACCAGCTGTCGCTGGCCATCGGCAAAGAGGGCCAGAATGCCCGGCTCGCGGCCCGGCTCACGGGGTGGCGGATCGACATCCGGTCCGACGCCGCGCCGGCGGCCGAGGGCGGGCCGGAGTGACGCGCAGCGGCCGATTGTCCCCGCCGGGCCCGCTCGCGCTAGACTGATCGATGGTTCAGCGATCCGCCCCCCGTTCGCCAGCCGGCGGCACACCCATCCGGATGTGCATCGGTTGCCGGCAGCGGGCAGAGGCCGGCGAGTTGGTCCGTGTCGTCGCACAGCTGTGCGGTGACACCCCGACAGTCGTGGTCGATCCCGCGAAGACCATGCCGGGACGAGGCGCGTGGCTGCACGCGCGGTCGGAGTGCATCTCCACCGCGACGCGACGCCGGGCCTTCGCCGCGGCACTCCGGACCCCCGGTCTGACCGTGGACCCGGACGATCTCACCGAACAGCTCGGCGCGATCACCCACCAGAGGATGGCTCCCCGGAGCCGGAACAGGTAGCAGAAGACATGAGCACACCGTGAAGTCACGATGAGCATGTACCGGACTTAAATCGAGGCCGTAGCGGGTGAGCCGCTTGGCCTCCAAGTGAGGAGAGCAGTGGCAGGCAAAGCCCGCGTGCACGAACTGGCCAAAGAGCTCGGCGTCACGAGCAAGCAGGTGCTCGAGCGTCTGAAGGAGCAGGGCGAGTTCGTCAAATCGGCGTCGTCGACGGTGGAGGCCCCCGTGGCCCGTCGACTGCGTGAATCGTTCCCCGGCAAGGACGGGGGAGCCAAGGACTCCAAGTCGTCCCCGGCCCCCGGCCCGCGCCAGAGCGCCAAGCCCGGACCCAAGCCGTCCGGCAACACGAACGCACCGAAGCCCGGTGCACCCGCAACCCCGTCGGCGCCGGTCGCCGACCGTCCGAGCCCCGGCCCGCGCACCAACGCGCCGAAGCCGGGCGCTCCCAAGCCCGCACCCGCACCGGTGGAGACCCCGGCGCCGGCGCCCGCCCCAGCGGCGGAACGCCCCAGCCCGCGTCCGACTCCCTCGGCACCGGCCCCGCAGGCCCCGGCCGCGTCGGCAGCACCGTCTGCTCCCACGTCGAGCCCGGGTCCGCGTCCCGGCCCGAAGCCGGGCCCGCGCACGCCGCGGGTGGGCAACAACCCGTATTCGTCGGCACCGGCGCCCGCGCCGCGTCCGGCTGCCCGTCCCGGACCGGGTCAGGGCGGTCCGCGTCCCGGTGGTGGTCGTCCCGGCGCCGCCGGCCAGGGTGGTCCGCGTCCCGGTGGCGGTCGTCCCGCCCCCGGCCAGGGCGGTCCCCGTCCCAATCCCGGCAACATGCCCCCGCGTCCGAGCCCCGGCGCCATGCCGTCGCGTGCGGCCCGTCCTGACGCCCGTCCGGGTGGTCGCGGCGGTGCCGGCGGAGGCCGTGGTGGTCCCGGCGGCGGCGGTGGTTACCGCGGCGGTGGCGGCGGAGCCGGTGCACCGGGAGGACCTCCCGGTGGCGGTTTCCGCGGTCGTCCCGGCGGCGGTGGCGGTGGCGGCCGTGGACGTGGCGGCGCAGCAGGCGCCTTCGGTCGTCCCGGTGGTGCACCGCGCCGTGGTCGCAAGTCGAAGCGGGCGAAACGCGCCGAGTACGAGAACATGCAGGCGCCGGCCGTCGGTGGCGTCCGGCTGCCGCGCGGCAACGGCGAGATCATCCGTCTCGCCCGTGGCGCGTCGCTGTCCGATTTCGCCGACAAGATCGACGCCAACCCGGCCTCGCTGGTGCAGGCGCTGTTCAACCTCGGCGAGATGGTGACGGCGACCGAGTCGGTCAACGACGAGACGCTCGAACTGCTGGGCTCGGAGATGAACTACCGCGTCCAGGTGGTCAGCCCCGAGGACGAGGATCGCGAGCTGCTCGACAGCTTCGACCTCACCTACGGCGAGGACGAGGGCGGCGAGGAAGACCTCGAACAGCGTCCGCCGGTGGTCACCGTCATGGGCCACGTCGATCACGGTAAGACCCGACTGCTCGACACGATCCGCAAGGCCAACGTCCGGGAGGGCGAGGCCGGCGGCATCACGCAGCACATCGGTGCCTACCAGGTGAACACCCACCTCAACGGTGAGGATCGCCTGATCACCTTCATCGACACCCCGGGTCACGAGGCGTTCACCGCCATGCGTGCCCGCGGCGCCAAGGCGACCGACATCGCGATCCTCGTGGTCGCGGCCGACGACGGCGTCATGCCGCAGACGGTCGAGGCGGTCAACCACGCCCAGGCGGCCGACGTGCCGATCGTGGTCGCGGTGAACAAGATCGACAAGGAAGGCGCCGACCCGCGGAAGATCCGCGGGCAGCTGACCGAATACGGTCTGGTCCCCGAGGAGTACGGCGGCGACGCCATGTTCGTCGACATTTCGGCCAAGCAGGGCGAGAACATCGACGCACTGCTCGAGGCCGTCCTGCTCACCGCGGATGCGTCGCTGGACCTGCGCGCCAACCCGGACATGGACGCCCAGGGTGTCGCCATCGAGGCGCACCTCGACCGCGGCCGCGGCCCGGTGGCGACCGTGCTGGTCCAGCGCGGCACGCTGAAGGTCGGCGACTCGATCGTCGCCGGCGACGCCTACGGACGAGTCCGACGCATGGTCGACGAACACGGCGACGACGTCCCCGAGGCGCTGCCGTCGCGTCCGGTCCAGGTCATCGGCTTCACCTCGGTCCCCGGCGCAGGCGACAACCTGCTCGTGGTCGTGGAGGACCGCATCGCCCGGCAGATCGCCGACCGGCGCAACGCGCGCAAGCGCAACGCGCTGGCCGCACGCAGCCGCAAGCGGATCAGCCTGGAAGACCTGGATTCGGCTCTCAAGGAGACCAGCCAGCTCAACCTCATCCTCAAGGGTGACAACTCGGGTACGGTCGAGGCCCTCGAAGAGGCCCTGCTGAACATCGAGATGGGCGACGAGGTCTCGCTGCGGATCATCGACCGCGGTGTCGGCGGCGTCACCGAGACCAACGTCAACCTGGCCGCGGCCTCGGATGCGATCATCATCGGCTTCAACGTCCGCGCGGAGGGCAAGGCCACCGAGTTGGCCAACCGCGAGGGCGTCGACATCCGGTACTACTCGGTGATCTACCAGGCCATCGACGAGATCGAGAGCGCGCTCAAGGGCATGCTCAAGCCGATCTACGAGGAGGTGGAGCTCGGCCGCGCCGAGATCCGCGCGATCTTCAAGTCGTCGAAGGTCGGCAACATCGCCGGTTGTCTCGTGCAGTCGGGCATCATGCGGCGTAACGCCAAGGCCCGCCTGCTGCGCGACAACGTCGTGGTCGCCGAGAACCTCACCGTGTCCTCGCTCAAGCGCGAGAAGGACGATGCGACCGAGGTCCGCGAAGGCTACGAATGTGGTCTCACGCTGACGTACTCGGACATCAAGGTGGACGACGTGATCGAGACCTACGAGCTGCGGGAGAAGCCGCGCGACTGATCGCGGCAGCGACTGCCTCGTACGACATCTCGACAGCTGTGGTGCGCGCCGACCGGTTTCCGGTCGGCGCGCACACAGCGCTACGGAAGGAGTCCTGTAATGGCTGATCCGGCACGAGCTCAGCGCCTGGCCAAGCGGATCTCGTCGATCGTCGCGTCGGCGATCGCGCACGAGATCAAGGATCCGCGACTGGCCTATGTGACGGTCACCGACGCCCGGGTGACCAATGACCTGCACGACGCGACGATCTACTACACCGTGATGGGTGAATCCATCGACGCCGAACCCGACTTCGACGCTGCGGCAGCGGGTCTGGCGAAGGCGACCGGTGTACTCCGGTCGAAGGTCGGCGCGGGTACCGGGGTGCGCTTCACCCCGACCCTGCGTTTCGTACTCGACACGGTGCCCGACGCCGCGCGTGAGATGGAGGAGCTCGTCGCCCGCGCCCGCGCGAACGACGAACTCGTCGCCCGGCGTGCCGCCGAGGCCAAGCCGGCGGGTGATTCGGACCCGTACCGCTCGGCGGACGACGACACCACCGGTACCCGCGAGTGAGCAGTTCGTCGAGTGCGGCGATCGCCGCGACGCTGGCCTCCGCGACCGCGGTGACCATCTGCTGTCATGTCCGCCCCGATGCGGACACGATCGGCAGCGGTCTGGCGCTGGGGCTGGCACTCGACCGCCGGGGCGTCGACGTCGAGGTCTCCTACCCGGGGACCGAACAGCTCCCGGCGTCGCTCGCCGGGCTGCCCGGTGGCAAGTTGCTGTGCGCTCCAGCGCAGGTCGTCGGACACCCACTGGTGGTCGCGGTCGACGCCGCCAACCTCGAGCGGCTGGACTCGCTCGGTGAGACGTTCACCGCGGCGCAGACCTCGATCGTCATCGACCACCACGCGTCGAACCCCGGTTTCGGCGATCTCGACCTGGTGGACCCGGCCGCCGACTGCACCGCCGTGCTGGTGCTCGACGTCCTCGACGACCTGGGCGTCGAACTCGACGCCGACATCGCCACCTGTGTCTACGCCGGGCTCAGCACCGACACCGGCTCGTTCCGCTGGGCCCGTCCGGCGTCGTTCCGGGTCGCGGCCCGGCTCTTGGAGACCGGCGTCGACACACGGAAGTGGAGCCGGATCCTGTTCGACTCCCATCCGTTCGCCTGGTTCTCGATGATGTCGGGTGTCCTGGCGTCGGCGCAGCTCGTACCGACCGCCTGCGACGGTGAGGGTCTGGTGTACGCCGTCGTCGACCAGCAGGCGCTGGCCGGGATGAGCTGGGAGGAGTCCGAGAGCGTCGTGGACACCATCCGGACCGCCCGCGAGGCCGAGGTGGCAGCGGTGTTCAAGGAGGGCGAGCCGGGCGTCTGGACGGTCTCGCTGCGGTCCAAGGACATCGTCGATCTCGTACCGATCGCCCGGGCGCACGGCGGCGGCGGGCATCGTCAGGCCTCCGGGTACAGCGACACCGGTACCGCCGACGAGGTGGTCGCCAGGTTGCTGGAGTCGCTCTGAGCCTCCCGTCGGAGCCGGATGCCGGGGACGCCCCTGGCGTGGCACGCATCGCCACCCTCACCGTCTCGGCTCTCGCCGTCCTCATCGCGCCGCCGCTGTACCTCCTGCTGGACCTGGCGGTCGTCGGACGCCTCGGCGGCGAACAACTGGCCGCTCTCGGCGTCGGCACCCTGGTGCTCTCGATCGTCAGTACGCAGCTGACCTTCCTGTCCTACGGCACCACCGCCCGCTCCGCCCGTCGCTTCGGCTCCGGTGACCGGCCCGGCGCCGTCGTCGAAGGCGTGCAGGCGAGCTGGATAGCGGTGGCGGTCGGCGTCCTGATCGTCGCCGTCGCCTACCCGTGCGCCCCGGTCGTGATGCGTCTGCTGGTCGGGACGTCGTCGCCGGAGTCCGCCGCGGTGGCCGACGATGCGGCGGGCTGGCTGCGGATCGCGATGTTCGGCGTCCCGCTGATCCTGCTGTCGATGGCCGGGAACGGGTGGATGCGCGGCGTCCAGGACACTCGTCGTCCCGTCGTCTACGTCGTGGTCGGGTTGTCCCTCGCCGCGGTCCTCGTCGTCGGACTGGTCCACGGCGTCGGCCCGTTCCCGCGTCTCGGTCTGGACGGCAGCGCGGTGGCCAACGTGATCGGACAGGGTGTGACGGGTGTGTTGTTCGCCGTGCGGGTGGTCCGCGAGGCACGGCGGGTCGCGGCGGGAGCCGACAGGTCCGGTTCGCGCGCCTTCGCACCCGACTGGTCGATCATCCGCGCGCAGCTGGTCATGGCGCGGGATCTGGTGGTGCGGAGTCTGTCGTTCCAGATCTGCTTCGTCTCGGCGGCCGCGGTCGCGGCGCGATTCGGGGTCGCCCAGGTGGCGGCGCACCAGCTCGTGCTGCAGCTGTGGGAGTTCATGGCCCTGTTCCTCGACTCGGTGGCCATCGCCGCCCAGGCGCTGGTGGGCGCGGCGCTGGGAGCGGGACGACTCGGCGCAGCCGACTCCGTCGCCCGGCGCGTCACGGCGGTGTCCGTGGTCGCCGCCACCGCGATGGCGGCCGTCTTCGCGGCCGGCGCGACGCTGATCCCGCGAATCTTCACCTCCGACGCCGCCGTCCTCGACGCCGTCGGGGTGCCCTGGTGGTTCTTCGTCGGCATGTTGCCGATCGCCGGCGTGGTCTTCGCGCTCGACGGCGTGCTCCTCGGCAGCGGCGACGCCGCCTTCCTGCGCACCGCAACCCTCGCCGGCGCCCTCATCGGGTTCCTGCCGCTGATCTGGCTGTCGCTCGTGTTCGACTGGGGACTCGCGGGTGTGTGGTCGGGCCTGGTGGTGTTCATGCTCGTGCGTCTGGCCACCGTGGTGTGGCGGATCCGGTCCGGCCGGTGGCGCCGGGCAGGTGCGGTCCGCACCTGATCGCGGTCCTCTGGCACGATGGATCCTCGTGGCTACTCTGTGGGCGATCAGCGATCTGCACATCGCGCATCGGGGCAACGAGCACATCATCGACAGCATCCGGCCGACGTCGCCGGACGACTGGCTCATCGTCGCCGGTGACGTCGCCGAACGCACCGACGACATCGTCGACACCCTGCGTCGTCTGCGGGCGAGGTTCGCCACCGTCGTGTGGGTCCCGGGCAACCACGAGCTGTACACGACGGCGAAGGACCCGCTGCAGGTGTTCGGGGTCGCGCGGTACGACTACCTCGTCCAGGCCTGCCGTGACATCGGCGTGGTGACCCCGGAGGACATCTACCCGCTGTTCGATCCGGGCGACGGCTCCGATCCCGTCCGCGTGGTCCCGATGTTCCTGCTGTACGACTACACCTTCCGCCCGGAGGGCACGGCCAACAAACTGACCGCGCTCGCGCTCGCCCGGGAACGCAATGTGGTGGCCACCGACGAGTTCCTGCTGTCGCCCGAGCCGTTCCCGACCCGGGACGCCTGGGGCCGGGCGCGGATCGAGATCACCCGGCGTCGGCTGCAGGCCATCGACCCCGCCGAGAAGACGGTCCTCATCAACCACTGGCCGCTGCGCCGCGAACCGTGTGACGCGCTCATCTACCCGGAGTTCGCGCTGTGGTGCGGCAGCGAGCTGACCGCCGACTGGCACACCGAGTTCAACGCGGCCTGCTGCGTGTACGGACACCTGCACATCCCCCGGACCACCTGGTACGACGGCATCCGGTTCGAGGAGGTGTCGGTCGGCTACCCGCGGGAGTGGAAGCGCCGGGGACTCCCGAAACCCCTGATGCGCAACATCGTTCCCGGAGACGGCCTCGGCGCGTCCGATCTGCCCGAGCACGGCGTTCGGTTCGATCTGCCGCCCGACTACGCCGAACGCGCCGCCGAGTTCCGGCAGCGGGTCGAGCAGCGGCAGGCGGAACGACGAACACGGCAGGCCGAGCGGCAAGCCGAACGGCAAGCGCGAGAGGACAACCGATGATCGAACAGCTCCTGCCGGCCGGCGTCGCCTCGGCGGAGGCGTTCGCCGATCCACCGGATCTCGTCCTGCTGCCGGCCGAGCAGAGCCTGATCTCGCGCGCGGTGGAGAAGCGTCGTCGCGAGTTCACCACCGTTCGGCATTGCGCCCGGCAGGCGCTGGGGGAGCTGGGTTACGAGCCCGTCCCGATCCTCAAGGGGGACAAGGGGGCACCCGTGTGGCCGGCCGGGATCGTGGGCAGCCTCACCCACTGCGACGGTTACCGCGCCGCTACGGTCGCCTACGCGATGTCGGTGCGTTCCCTCGGCATCGACGCCGAGCCGCACGACAGCCTGCCCGACGGTGTGCTCGAGCACACCAGCCTGCCCGCCGAGCGCGAGGTGCTCGCGACCCGGTCGGGTGACCTGCATTGGGACCGGCTGCTGTTCTGCGCCAAGGAGGCCACCTACAAGGCCTGGTTCCCGGTCGCCAAGCGTTGGTTGGGTTTCGAGGACGCGCACATCACCTTCGAACAGTCCACCCCGACGTCGGGGACGTTCACCTCCCGCATCCTCATCGACCCGGCCGCCGCCGACGGTGGGCCGCCGCTGCTGGAGTTCTCCGGACGCTGGCTGGTCGAGCGCGGCATCATCACCACCACGATCGCGCTGACCTGACGTGGCCGACGCAACCATCGAGAACGCCGGCCTGCTCGTCGTCGACAAGCCGGCCGGGATGACCAGCCACGATGTCGTCTCCCGATGCCGGAAGATCTTCAACACCCGCCGCGTCGGGCACGCCGGCACCCTCGACCCGATGGCCACCGGGGTCCTGGTCGTCGGGATCGAGCGGGCCACGAAGCTTCTCGGACTGCTGTCGCTGACGACGAAGTCGTACACGGCGACGATCCGACTCGGCGCGTCCACCACGACCGACGACCGCGAAGGCGAGATCCTCGGCACGGCAGACGCATCCGGGGTCCTCGACGCCGACATCACCACGGCCATGGCCGATCTCACCGGTGACATCCAGCAGGTCCCGGCGAAGGTCAGCGCCATCAAGGTCGACGGCCGGCGAGCGCACGCGCTGGTGCGGACGGGAGCCGACTTCGACCTCGCGCCGCGCCCGGTCACCGTGTCCCGCTTCGAGCTGCTCGACGCCCGGCGCGACGCGGCGTTCGTCGATCTCGATGTGGCCGTTGACTGTTCGTCGGGCACGTACATCCGGTCACTGGCGCGCGATCTCGGCGCTGCGCTCGGGGTCGGCGGGCACCTCACCGAACTCCGGCGGACGGCGGTCGGCCCGTTCACCCTCGACCATGCGCGGACACTCGACGACGTCCGCGACGTGCCGCGCGTCAGCCTCGACATCGACGAGGCGGTCAAGATCTCGTTCCCGCGCCGCGACATCGACGAGGACGAGGCCGAGTCGATCAGTCAGGGTCGATGGCTGGAGCCGATCGGCCGCAAGGAGATCTATGTCGTCGTCGATCCGCGGGAACAGGCGATCGCGCTGATCCAGGAAAAGGGTCGCCGCGCGAGTTCGGTGATGGTGGTGCGGCCGGCGACCCTGCGCTGACGCGCCCTGCCGAAGAAACGGGTCAGCCGCGCGGGACGACGAAGATGGCGCGCGCGGCGATGTCGCCGAGGTCGATGGGATCGCCGTCGTCGAGCGACACCGAGATCGTGCCCGCGAACGGGCGCTTCTCGGCGACGGTCACCACACAGTCGAGGGCGACGCCCACCTGGTCGAAGTAGCGCAGCATCTCGGGATCGGTGTCGGAGATCCGGGCGATGGCGCCCGACGCCCCGACCTCCAGGTCGGCCAGGAGCGCCGCGTCCGGTGCGGGGATCGAGCCGTCGAGTGCGGGAATCGGGTCGCCGTGCGGATCCCGGTCGGGGAAGCCGAGTTTCGCATCGAGCCGGGCCATCAACCGGTCGGACACCGCGTGTTCGAGAATCTCCGCCTCGTCGTGGACCTCGTCCCAGCGGTAGCCCAGCTCGCGCACCAGGAAGGTCTCGATCAGCCGGTGGCGGCGCACCATCAGGACGGCCGCGGACCGGCCCGCGGCGGTGAGGGTGACCGCGCCGTACGGTTCGTGCGAGACGAAGCCCTGGTCGGCGAGTTTGCGGATCGCCTCCGACGCGGTCGATGCGGACACGCCGAGGGATTGCGCCAGCAGCTTGGTGGTGACCTTGACGTCTTCCCACTCCTGGCTGGTCCAGATCACTTTCAGATAGTCCTGGGTCACCTGTGACAGTTCTGTCACCGGACGATCCGTTCCCCGAGGCATGACCAAGAGCTTAACCCCACCGCAAACGCGAGTGGCGGTGGTGGTTTGGAACACCGGGTGCCCGTAGTCTGGTCGCGTGTTGCGTTGGCGAGGTCTGGACGACATCCCCGCGGGCTGGGGACGGTGCGTGGTCACCATAGGTGTCTTCGACGGTGTTCACCGGGGACATGCGGAGCTCATCAACGCCGCCACGAAGGCGGCGAAGGAGCACGGCGTCCCGGCGGTGCTGATGACGTTCGACCCGCACCCGTCCGAGGTGGTCCGCCCGGGATCCCATCCGCCGCAACTGACGACGCTGACACGACGCGCCGAGCTGGCCGAGGAGCTCGGCATCGACGTCTTCTGCGTCATGCCGTTCACACCCGAACTCGCCGCCCGGTCGCCCAAGGACTTCGCCCACGACATCCTCGTGGAGACGTTGCACGCGGCCGTCGTGGTCGTCGGCGACAACTTCACGTTCGGACGCAAGGCGGCCGGCGACGTGGCCAAGCTCGCCGAACTCGGTGGGAAGTTCGGCTTCTCGGTGGAATCGGTCTCGCTGTTCGGTGAACATGCGGTGACCTTCTCGTCGACCTACATCCGCTCGTGTGTCGCGGCCGGTGACGTCGACCGCGCGACCGAGGCGCTCGGCCGCCCGCATCGGGTCGAGGGTGTGGTGGTGCGCGGCGACGGCCGTGGCCGCGACCTCGGGTACCCGACGGCCAACGTGGCCCCGCCGATGTACGCCGCGATTCCCGCCGACGGCGTTTACGCCGCCTGGTTCACGATCCTGGGCGCGGGCCCGGTCGTCGGCGAGGTCGAGCCGGGGGAGCGCTACCAGGCCGCGGTGTCGGTCGGCACCAACCCCACCTTCTCCGGCCGAACCCGAACGGTCGAGGCATTCGTCCTGGACAAGAGCGCCGACCTCTACGGGCAGCACGTCGCCGTCGACTTCGTGCACCGCATCCGCGGAATGGAACAGTTCGACGGCGTCGACGACCTGATCACCGCCATGGGCGACGACGTGACGAAGACGCGGGAGATCCTGGCGGCGGCCGAGAGCTGAGCCCGGTCGATTTGGGCCGGGTGCCACCCGGGCGGTAGCCTGATCAGTCGGTGTTGCTGCAGTCCGCGGTGGCGCACCGTGGTTGTTTCGGACGCGGTACTGAGAAACAGGAGTATCTCCATGGCTTTGACTGTCGAGCAGAAGAAGGAAATCCTCGCCGAGTACGGTCTGCACGAGACCGACACCGGCTCGCCCGAGGCCCAGGTCGCGATGCTGACCAAGCGCATCACCGACCTCACCGAGCACCTGAAGCAGCACAAGCACGATCACCACAGCCGCCGCGGTCTGCTGCTGCTGGTCGGCCGTCGCCGTCGTCTGCTGAAGTACGTCGCCAAGGTCGACATCAACCGCTACCGTTCGCTCATCGAGCGTCTCGGCCTGCGTCGCTGATCTCCCGACTTCCACCGGCCGCCCCCGAAACGGGGGCGGCCGGCTTTGTCGTATCGGGGGTCGTCGTATTGAGGTATCGACAGTCGGCGGTGATACGCTGACAGACGGATCGTGCCGGAACTCGAGGCAGTGCGGAACGACCAGCCAGATCGGTCCTCGGTAGTGGCCGCCGGAACCCTCGCCCGGGCAACCCTCGGGCGCGCAGGATTCCGGCCGCTTCGATCGAAGGCCGTCTGAGCACTCAGCCGGCGCAGACACGCTGCGCCATTCACCGTGCTGCCGCACATTCTCGGCGCGTTCTGGGTAGGTCTGATCCGCGCGTGCGCTGCTGTGCGAGCTCGCTCGACGTGACACGTGAGTTCGTGCTGCGCACCTCCGCGAAGGCCACCCCCAACCGCACAAGCGGCCACCTTCTCGTGGCCGCGTCAGACGGCCGCCGCCGGCAGCCGCTACGAAGGGATTCCACCCCACATGACAGATGTGAACACCACCGAAGACTTCGCCGACGACTACGACGACGCCATCACCGAGGCGACCGCCGTCATCGACAACGGGAGCTTCGGCACCCGCACGATCCGGTTCGAGACCGGACGCCTCGCGCTGCAGGCCGCCGGTTCGGTCACCGCATACCTCGACGACGAGAACATGCTGCTCTCGACCACCGCGGCGTCGAAGCACCCGAAGGAGCACTTCGACTTCTTCCCGCTGACCGTGGACGTCGAAGAACGGATGTACGCCGCCGGCCGCATCCCCGGATCGTTCTTCCGTCGCGAGGGCCGCCCCTCGACCGACGCGATCCTGACCTGCCGTCTCATCGACCGTCCGCTGCGTCCGTCGTTCGTCGACGGTCTCCGCAACGAGATCCAGGTCGTCGTGACCGTCCTCTCGCTGAACCCGAACGACCTCTACGACGTCGTCGCGATCAACGCCGCGTCCGCCTCCACCCAGCTCGCGGGTCTCCCGTTCTCCGGTCCGGTCGGCGGCGTGCGTGTCGCGCTCATCCCGACCGAGGAGAACAAGGCCGGGCAGTGGGTCGCGTTCCCGACCGTCGAGCAGCTCGAGGGCGCCGTGTTCGACATGGTCGTCGCGGGCCGCATCGTCGCCGGCTCCGGTGACAGCGCCGACGTCGCGATCATGATGGTCGAGGCCGAGGCCACCGACAACGTCATCGACCTCATCGCCGGCGGCGCGCAGGCACCGACCGAGGCGATCGTCGCCGAGGGCCTCGAAGCCGCCAAGCCGTTCATCGCCCGCCTCTGCGAGGCGCAGAAGTCCCTGGCCGCCGCCGCGGCCAAGGAGACCGCCGAGTTCCCGCTGTACCCGGCGTACCAGTCGGATGCCTACGACGCCGTGGCGGCTGCCGCCACCGATCGCCTGTCGGAGATCCTGACGATCGCCGGCAAGCAGGAGCGCGACGACAAGACCGACGAGCTCAAGGCCGACGTCCTCGAGCAGCTCGGCGAGCAGTTCGCGGGCCGCGAGAAGGAGATCGGCGGGGCCTACCGGTCGCTGACCAAGAAGCTCGTCCGGCAGCGCATCCTGACCGACCACTTCCGCATCGACGGCCGCGGCATCACCGACATCCGTGCCCTCTCGGCCGAGGTCGCGATCATCCCGCGCGCCCACGGCAGTGCGCTGTTCGAGCGCGGCGAGACCCAGATCATGGGTGTCACCACACTCGACATGGTCAAGATGGCGCAGCAGATCGACTCGCTCGGACCCGAGACGTCCAAGCGGTACATGCACCACTACAACTTCCCGCCGTACTCGACCGGTGAGACCGGTCGCGTCGGATCGCCCAAGCGTCGCGAGATCGGCCACGGTGCGCTCGCCGAGCGTGCCCTGATGCCGGTGCTGCCGAGCGTCGAGGACTTCCCGTACGCGATCCGCCAGGTGTCCGAGGCACTGAGCTCCAACGGTTCGACCTCGATGGGCTCGGTCTGCGCGTCGACCATGTCGCTGCTGAATGCCGGTGTGCCGCTGCGCGCCCCGGTCGCCGGTATCGCCATGGGCCTCGTCTCCGACACCGTCGACGGCGAAACCCGTTACGTCGCACTGACCGACATCCTCGGCGCCGAGGATGCCTTCGGCGACATGGACTTCAAGGTCGCGGGCACCAAGGACTTCGTGACCGCCCTGCAGCTCGACACCAAGCTCGACGGCATCCCGTCGCAGGTGCTCGCGGGTGCGCTCAGCCAGGCCAAGGACGCCCGACTGACCATCCTCGACGTCATGGCCGAGGCCATCGACGAGCCCGACGAGATGAGCCCGTTCGCGCCGCGGATCACCACCATCAAGATCCCGATGGACAAGATCGGCGAGCTGATCGGCCCGAAGGGCAAGACGATCAACGGCATCACCGAGGAGACCGGCGCCAACGTCTCCATCGAGGACGACGGCACCGTGTTCGTCGGCGCGGCCGACGGTCCGTCCGCGCAGGCGGCGATCGACCGCATCAACGCGATCGCCAACCCGCAGCTGCCCAAGGTCGGGGAGCGCTTCCTGGGCACCGTCGTCAAGACCACCGCGTTCGGCGCCTTCGTGTCGCTGCTCCCGGGTCGCGACGGCCTCGTGCACATCTCGAAGCTCGGCAAGGGCAAGCGCATCAACAAGGTCGAGGACGTGGTCAACGTGGGCTCCAAGCTCCGCGTCGAGATCGCCGACATCGACGAGCGCGGCAAGATCAGCCTCGTCCCGGTCGACGACGACGCCGACAAGGCCGACGCATCCGCCCCCGACGCGGTCAAGGATGACGCGGTGAAGGCCGACGCCTGATCTGAGAACGACCCACCGGGGCCCGTCGTCCATTGCGGACGGCGGGCCCCGGTGTCGTCTGGAAGCCGGCGTCAGGATCGGTCGGCCGTGTCGAAGCTGATCTCGAAGCCGTCGGTCCAGGCCGACCCGGATCCGGCGATCTGCTCGTAGAGGCCTTCGATGGTCTGGGCCGTCGAGATCGCCTGGTCGGGGTTCTGCGTGCCGAAGTTGCCGCTCGAGGAGATCCCGACGAGGACATACCGTCCGCCACGGGTCTCCTGGTACCACGGTGAACCCGAATCCCCGCCGAGGACGACGAGTTCGGCGTTGACGAGACGATGCTCGGGCGCGGCGTCCTGATGCAGCAGGGCGGTCACGGTGCCGACGGTCGTCCCGGTGCGTTCGCCGGTCTTGGCGACCGGTTCGCCGACCTCGGGGTCGGCCGCCGTAGCGAACACGGGGTCCACCTCCCAGTCGTCCTCGATCGCGATGACGGTGTAACCGCGGGGATCGGCGAGCGTGATCGACCCGTCGGGGGTGCCGCCGTCGTCCTGCCAGTCCACGACCTCACCGATCGTCTCGCCGTCGGTGGTGGTGACCTCGTCGCCGACGCCCTCGGCGCAGTGCCCAGCCGTGACCGCGAGACGGTCGCCGTCGGCGTTGGTCCCGAAGAACCCGATGGAACACAGGCCGTCGCCGATCAGGATGCCCTGGCCGGCGGTGAGTGTGTCGGCGTATTCGGGCGTGATGGCGGCTGCGGGGGCGGTCGTGCCCATTGCCACGGCCAGAGCGGCCAGCAGGGCGGTCGCGGCGGCGACGTGAGGCTTGATCATCGGGGTTCCTTTGCTCCGAGAGGGTGTCTGCTCCCTTCGAGCCGAACCCGGGCCTCGCGGTGTGCCGGCCGGACCCCGAATCATTCGACCGGCCGACGGTCTTCGGAGACCCCGGGCCCGCCTAGACTCTGCAGACATGGCCGGTGAGGAGAAGCCGCGGCTGACGGTGGCGCGGCGTCGGGACGCCGGCGGGATCTCGGCGGCGAGCACGGTAGCGGAACTGCTCCGCACCGCACCGGTGATCGGCCGGGCCGACATGACCGTCCGCCAGGCGGCCGCGTTGATGACCGAGCGCGGACAGGACTACGTGGTGATCCCGCTGCCGGACCGGAGCTTCGGCGTGCTGACCGACGGCGACATCCGGGCCGAGGTGGTCGCGGCCGGCCGCAGCGTCGACACCTCGGTCGGGGAGATCGTCACGGAACCGGCGTTCGTCGTCGATGCCGGTGCGGCGTCGATGGACGTGCTGACCGAGCTCGTCGACCGCGATCTGGCGATCGTCCCCGTCCGTGGCGCCGACGGCGAGGTGATCGGTGTCGTCGGGGCGGGGGATTTCGTCGCCGACCCCGTCGGTGCGGGCATCCCGCTGCGCGAACAGATCCGACGTTCGATCGCCGTCGAGGAGCTGCAGGGGCACGCGCGCAGGCTGCCGCAGTTCGTGGCCGATCAGGTTCGCCGGGACCGACCGCCGTACGAGATCTCGCGCGCGGCGTCCATGATCGTCGACGCGGTCGTCGGTCGCGCGCTCGATGTCGTCCTGACCGCACACCCCGAACTCGATCCCGCGGCGTTCACCTGGTTGTCGCTGGGCAGCAACGCCCGTCGGGAGCCGGTGCTGAGTTCGGACGTGGATTCGGCTGTCTCCTTCGACGATTCGGCCGGCGGCGAGATCGAACGCTATCGGGCAGCCTTCGGTGAGGTCGACGAGGTGTTGCGGAACGCGGGACTGCGGGTCGACGACAACGGCGCCGTCGCCTCGAAGCCGCTGTTCGCGCGGACCCACACGCAGTGGCAGACGGCGGCGCGAGCGTGGATCGATGATCCGCTCGCCGGCAAGGGCATGATCTTCACATCGCTGATGCTCGACGGCCGGCCTGTCCGCGGGCGCGCCGCGGTGTCGGCGACGCCTGCGGTCGCGATGATCGCCGGGTTGCGGCGCGACCCGCGGACGATGAATCTGCTGCTGGCCGAAACCCTTTCGACGCGTGCCCGGTTGCGGTCCCGGCGGGATGTGTTGACCGGTCGGGGCAACATCGTCGACATCAAGGGGCATGCGGTGACACCGCTCGTCAACATCGCGCGGTGGGCCGCGGTCAGTGTGGGTTCGACCGACGTCGACACCCGCGGCCGTCTGCGCGCGGCGTCCGGCAGCGAGATGTTGCCGACCGATCAGGCGTCGACGCTCATCGAGGTCTTCGATGTGCTGCAGCGCGTTCGGCTGCGATATCAGGTCGCACAGTTCGACAACGGTGATCCGCCCGGCGATCGGTTCGATGTCAGGCAGTTGTCCCCGCTGGACCGCAGCCTGCTCGGGCAAGCGGTCCGCGAGATCGCCGGAGTGCAGCGCCGCATGTCGACCATGAGCCGACTTCTTCCCGGACCCGAGCAGGTGACCTGAAACCCGATGTGCCTGATCCTTTTTGCGTGGAACGCGCACCCCACTCAGCGGTTGATCGTGGCCGCCAATCGGGACGAGCAGCACCGTCGCCGCACCTTCGCGCTGTCGCACTGGGACGACCTGCCGATCCTCGGCGGTCGCGACGCCGTCGCCGGCGGTACGTGGATGGCTGTCTCGGCCGAGGTCCCCGACCGGGTGGCCATGGTCACGAACGTCCGGGTCGGGCCTGCTCGACGGGCCGGAATCCGTTCGCGCGGACAGCTTCCCGTGGACTATCTGATCGGCGACGACGACCCGAAGGTGTACGCTCACCGGGTCCTCGACGATGCGGCGGCGTACGATCCGGTGAATCTGCTCGTCGCCGATCGGGACGAGCTGTGGTGGATGACCAACTGGCCGGAACCGCGCGCCGAGCGGGTGGCCGACGGCGTGCACGGTCTCTCGAACGGGGCCCTGGACAACGACTGGCCGAAGGTCGTCGACGGCGCGGCGGCGTTGAGTGGTCTGGTCGAGGCAGACGGCGGCGGGTCGGCTGGGTCTCCGGACGAGTCCTACTTCGCCATGCTGGCCGACCAGGATCGGCCGGACCCGACGCGTCTGCCCGACACCGGCGTCGGACCCGAGGCCGAGGCGGCGCTGTCGCCGATGTTCATCAACATCCCCGGGTACGGCACCCGGGCATCGACCCTGCTGCTCGTCGGGTACGACGGCCACGGATCGATGACCGAGCGCCGCTACGGCTGGCGGGGCCGACGCCGCGGAACCACCACGCTGACGTTCTGATCAGTTGTGCGCGAAGGGGTTCGGCGACACGTCCAGGTCGAGTGCGGCGCCGACCTCGGCGGTGAACAGTTGACCTTGCCGGGTGCTCAGTCCCGAGGCGAGTGCCGGGTCGGCTGCGCACGCCTGCTCCGGTCCCGAGTCGGCCAGCCGGAGGACGTAGGGGAGGGTCGCACCGGTGAGCGCCTGTGTCGACGTACGCGCGACGTTGCCGGGCATGTTCGCGACGCAGTAGAAGACGGTGTCGTGGACGGCGAAGGTCGGGTCGTCGTGGGTGGTGGGTCGAGAGTCCTCGAAGCAGCCGCCCTGGTCGATCGCGACGTCGACGAGCACCGCGCCCGGCTTCATCTGGGCGACCGTGCTGTTCGAGACGAGGACCGGTGCCTTGGCGCCCGGCACGAGGACGGCTCCGATGACGAGGTCGGCACCGAGGACCGCCTCCTCGACCGCCAGGGCCGTGCTGTACCGGGTGTGGACGCGGCCGCCGAAGCGGGCGTCGATCGATCGGAGTTTGGCGATGTCGATGTCGAAGACGGTGACCTGGGCGCCCATGCCGAGCGCGATCTGCGCCGCGTTCACGCCGCTGACGCCACCGCCGAGAACGACCACGTCGGCGGGCTCGGTTCCCGGCACGCCACCCATGAGTACGCCCCGACCGCCCGCCGAACGCATCAGGTGATAGGCACCCACCTGCGGTGCGAGGCGTCCGGCGACCTCGCTCATCGGGGCCAGCAACGGGAGCGCGCCGTCGGCGGTCCGGACCATCTCGTAGGCGATGGAGGTGATGCCCGACGCCAGCAACGCGTCGGTGCAGGCCCTGCCGGCGGCCAGGTGCAGGTAGGTGAACAGCGTCTGATCCCGGCGCATCAGCGCGAACTCCGAGGCGATCGGTTCCTTGACCTTCAGCAGTAGTTCGGCCTGCTCCCAGACCGCGGCGGCGGTTCCCAGGATCTGTGCACCGGCGGCCTTGAAGTCGTTGTCGGCAATGGCGGATCCCTCGCCCGCGCCGGCCTGGACGATCACGTCGTGGCCGCGCTGGTGGAGTTCGGCGACGCCGGCGGGGGTGATGGCCACGCGGTATTCGTGATTCTTGATCTCGGTGGGAATGCCGATGCGCATGATGACTCCGTCGGGTTGTGGTCTCCTGAACGTTCCTCGATGAACTGGTTTTCAGCGTGAAGGAACATCGGCCATGACACAATCGTGCGGAAGAATATTCTCGCGAAGCGCGGTCTGCCGACGATCGTGTGAGGACGGAGGGCGCGATGGCCACTACACCGAAGGATGTTCGGGCCGGTGAACTCGACGCGACGGACCGGGAGCTGCTCCGCCTGCTGCAGTCCGATGCGCGGATGCCGAACAGCGAACTGGCGCAGCGCGTCGGCATCGCCGCGTCGACCTGCCACGGCCGACTGCGTCGGCTCGTCGACCTCGGCATCATCCGCGGCTTCTTCGCCGACGTGGACCCAGCGGCGCTGGGGCGCCCGCTGCGTGCCATGGTCGCCGTCAGTCTGCAGTCCGACGCGCGCGGTCAGATCCGGCGCTTCGTCGGCGAGATCGCCACCCACGACGAGGTGATCGACGTGTTCTTCCTCGCCGGCACCGACGACTACCTGCTGCATGTCGCCGCCGCCGACACCGAGGCGCTGCGCCAGTTCGTCGAACGACTCAACGGCCGGCCGGAGGTCGCCGGAACCACCACGTCGCTGGTGTTCGAACACCGCCGCGGCGGTGCCCCGATCTTCTGAGGAGAGACGCCACTAGACTGGCCCGGCAGCGACTCGGCCGGCAGGACACGACACGAAGAGGTGGACATGAGCGGGATCAAGGTGGGCGTCCTGGGCAGCCAGGGCAAGGTCGGGCAGGCGATCGTCGCCGCGGTCGAGAACGCCGACGACCTCACCTACACCGTGGGCGTCGACAAAGGCGACTCGCCGGAGTTCTTCACCGACACCGAGACCCAGGTCGTCGTCGACTTCACCCACCCCGATGTGGTGATGGACAACCTGAAGTTCCTCATCGGCAACGGAATACACGCCGTCGTCGGGACCACCGGATTCACCGAGGAACGCCTCGACACCGTCCGCGGCTGGTTGTCGGAGAACCCCGGTGTCGGCGTCCTCATCGCACCCAACTTCGCGATCGGCGCGGTGCTGTCCATGCGTTTCGCGGCCCAGGCCGCCAAGTACTACGACTCGGTCGAGGTCATCGAGTTGCACCACCCGCACAAGGCCGACGCGCCGTCGGGAACCGCCTATCGGACGGCAGCGCTGATCGGGCGCGCGCGAGCCGAGGCCGGTGTCGGACGCAGTCCTGATGCCACGACCGAAGAACTCGACGGCGCCCGCGGCGCGGTCGTCGACGACGTGCGCGTCCACTCGGTGCGGCTCGCGGGACTCGTTGCCCATCAGGAGGTGCTGCTCGGCACCGAAGGCGAGACGCTCACCATTCGGCACGACTCGCTCGACCGGGCGTCGTTCGCCCCCGGAGTGCTCCTGGGCGTGCGCAGCATCGCCGGCCGCCCCGGACTCACGATCGGGCTCGAAGAACTGATGGACCTCTGACGATGACCTCCTCCGGCCCGCCGAACGAACCGGCCCACGACGAGGACACCGAGGGCGGCGCACCCCGACTCGGCCCGCGCAAGAAGGACTCTCGTCCGATCGTCTGGATGATCGCATTCCTCGTCGTGGCGCTCATCGTGTACTTCGTCCTGCTCGGATGGCGTGGCTTCCAGCTGATCGCCTCCGGGTCGGCCGCCGGGATCGGTCTCGGTCTGGGCGTGATCGCGCTGCCGCTGATCGGGGCGTGGCTGGTCTACGCGACGCTGCGGGCGGGCCTCGAGCACCAGAAACTCGCCGCCATCATGGCCGACGAGGGACGTGAACTCGACATCTCGAACCTGCCGCACCGCGCATCGGGCCGGATGGAGCGCGACGCGGCCGACGAACTCTTCGCCCAGGTGAAGGCCGAGTGGGAGGCCGACCCGAGCGACTGGCGCAACACCTACCGCATCGCCCGCGCCTACGACTACGCCGGCGACCGCACCCGTGCCCGCTCGATGATGAAACGGGCTGTCGCCCAGTACCACGGCCGGGAGCAGTAGTCCGATGAGCCGGCTGCTCATCGTCCACCACACCCCGTCACCGGCATGCCAGGAGATGTTCGAGGCAGTCGTGTCCGGTGCGACCGACCCCGAGATCGAAGGCGTCGAGGTGATCCGACGCGCCGCGCTCGCCGTCACCGCCTCCGACTTCCTCGACGCCGACGGTTACCTCCTCGGCACGCCCGCCAACCTCGGATACGTCAGCGGCGCACTGAAACATTTGAGTTCGCGATACCCCCCATGTACGAGGAGTCGCTGGTCAGCGATGGGATCGGTGGCCGCGTGAGTAAGGAGACAACCGGCGTGTCAGCTCTCGATAGCGCGGAAGCGCTTCTCAGTGATGTTGAATCGCTGATGCAGAACCACCCTGCCCAGAAGGACCCGAGCCGTGGACGCCCGCCCGGGGCCGGGTACGGTCCTTTGCTGCGAGCATGCGTGGCGCTCTGCTACACGGCGTGGGAAGTCTACGTCGAAGAGGCACTCAACGAGACTGTCGCATCGCTCTGCAACGACCGTGACCCCGGTGCGCTGCCTGACGCGCTCCGCACCTGGGCGTCCCAGAACATCGCCGATGGATGGTTGTTCGCGGGGGACTCATGGCGCGTCGAGATCCCGCGAGCGGTGGAGTCGCTAACCCTTGGAGACGGAGACACCGAGTTCGGGCTCAACACAGCTAGCCCCAAACAGGTATCGATTCTGTACCGCGACGTGCTCGGTGTAGACCCTCTTGCAGCGGTGCGATGGCAGCGACGATCAAACAAGTCGGTTCGCGACGAGGTTCACCAGCTCGTCAAGGTGCGCGGAGAGATCGTCCACAAGGGGGCGACGCCGGGATCGCTCAATCTCGCGGGCGTGCGTGCCTGGGTGGACTTCGTCCGCCGCCTCTGTAACAAGTTCGACCAGCAGCTAGCCGAGTTCATGACAGAGGAAACGTAGGCGATGAGCCGCCTGCTGATCGTGCATCACACGCCATCGCCCCACTGCCAGGAGATGTTCGAGGCGGTGATCTCCGGGGCGACCGACCCCGAGATTGAGGGTGTCGAGGTGGTTCGCCGTGCGGCCCTCTCGGTTTCGGCGAGCGAATTCCTCGAAGCCGATGGCTACCTGCTGGGCACTCCCGCCAACCTGGGCTATCTGTCAGGTGCTCTCAAACACGCCTTCGATGGCGCCTACTACCAGATCCTCGACTCGACCAAGGGGCGTCCGTTCGGGGCCTACTTCCATGGCAATCAGGGGGCCGAGGGCGCTCAGCGAGCCTTGGACTCGATCACCACCGGCCTGGGTTGGACTCGGGCGGCAGCCGACGTGGTGGTCTCGGAGAAGCCGACCAAGGCCGACTTGGAGGCGTGCTGGGAGCTGGGAGCGACCGTCGCGGCACAGCTGATGGAGAGCTGACGTGGAGCTGACCGCATAGGGCGGTTCAAACAACGTGTGATGTCGTCTGACCGGGCGAACCTCCGTCGCCAGAACCACTGAGACTCGGACTACCTGCGCATACTCGACAGATGGGTATCTGGGACGACGCATCGAGCATCAACTCCGCGCGAAGCGCACAGGCCAACGCAGCGGTGAGCGCGGCAGAGGCAGGACGTGCGCGCGCACATGAGTTCGCCAAGGAGATGAAGAGGCTGGGCGTCGGGCCGTCTTCGCACCGCCTGGTCTCGACGAATCGATACATCAAGGTCCCGCGTGGTCAGCGGCATGTCACCGGATGGATCGTCCCCAGTCTGTATGGGTCGCTCGGTAGCGGGCCGATGCCCTATCGATTTGCGACCATCGTGACACCCGATGGGGTGGCTGTTCCGGTCGGCCAATACCCAAGACCAGGGAAGCTCTTCGGAACGAAGTTCGAGTTGGAGGAGAGTGACGCTGGGATAAGCGCGGACGGTGCCGCCCACGCGCTGGCTTGTGCGATGCGCGGCGAGGTCGTGACAACGAAGGACCTCCCGGCATACATCGAGACATAGTTGCGCGGATCGAGGGTGCAGCGTGAAACGAACTATCCACAGCCGATTTGCGCGTCAAAACAGAAGTCGGTGCCGGGGGTTACGATCATGAATGGCAGATTCAACCGATCTGCTTCAGAGACGCCGAGGCCCTGCCAGAGCGGACTCCGACAGGGCTCGACGCGTATTTGGCGATACCGCTACAGCCTAGAGGGTGAGCGAACCCGAGCAACAGGGGATCGGTCACATCGGTCCGGTCAGCGTGGTCACGGCACCTACCCGGAGGTCTCCCGTGACAGATGAACCCCTCGTCCGCCGATCAGTGCGCGACTTCTGCCGACACTACGGCCTGATCCGCAACGCCTATCTCGACGCCCGGGCGAAGGCCGGGGTCCGCGCCCTCGACCACAACACGATGCTCTCGATCAAGGACCAGGAGGCTCTGCTCCGCTTCGTGAGCGCCGATCGCCGCCGCGCGCAGCGGATGCGCGAGATCCGCGAGCAGCCGGTCACACCGCGTCGCCCGGTCAAGCCGTCGCCGCCCCCGAAGCCACCGGTCGATGTCGATGCGGAGATCCAGCGCGTGTCGGCCTCGCTGGACAAGTGGCGCGGCACCCTCGTAGAGCTGACCAGGGAGCACCTGGTCGATGACGGCAGCGGGGAGTGCGCGAAGTGCCGGAAGCCCGCGCCGTGCCTGCCCAAGCAGACACTCGACAGCCTCGACGCCGGTCTCGTGGAGGAGATCGCGGTGTGGGATTCCGACGGCGGGCCTGGCGCGGGTTCGTGGGTGGGCGAGGACCCCGAACGGCGGCTTCGGCTGCTCTATGCTCTGCGAAACCGATGGAAAGAGATGCTGGTCCGATACAGCATCGAGCACATGATCGAAGGCGGCGACGGGAAGTGTCCGGCGTGCGGAGTGGATGCCCCATGCGAGATCAAGCGGTCGCTGAGCCGGTTGAACAAAGGTATCGCCCAGGCCGTCGAGACCGACTATGCGATCTTGGACGACGAGGAGCTGAACGCCGCCTTCCGGCCGCGGCGGTCCGGATACGCCGACGAGTGGTGGACCGGGAGCTGACTCTCAGGTCCGTGATCCCGGCGGGTTGATTGCGAATGACCCTGGTGCGCTGCCGGATCGGATGACTGCGAGGGCGTGGTGGCGTCCGTCTTGGTCCTCTCGGGGGAGCCTGAGTGCGCGGTCTACGTCGGCCTGGGTCGCCGATCCGTTGATCATCAGGTGCTCGGCGAGGGAGGCGATCGAGTCCCAGCAGTTCGCGATGAGACGAGGAACCTCGGCGGGCCGGGTGTTACCCGCGGCGGTCATCACCGCGTAGTCCTCGCGACCTCCAGACGCCAGTAGGTTCCGCAGCAAGGCCGAGGTCGGTGGTCCGCCCTGGCGAAAGTAGGCCTCGGCGTAGGGACCGGCGTAGGCGATCTGGGCGTGGTGGGCACCGGCGAACTGTTCGGTGGCCAGGCTCACGTTCCCGGTGTGCGTCGGGTGGTCTGGCGTGACGGTCACAGACCCCACGGTTTCCCCGAGGACGGTGGCGATGACGGCGTGCCCGGCCTCGTGCACAGCGGAGGCGTAGCGGGTTCGCTGCGCTGGGCCATCGAGGAGTAGTCGGGCATCGGCGGTGCTGCGGGAGTCCGCGGTGGGCGGCGGACGGTGACGGGGCGGGCGGTTGTCGGCATAGCTGTTGTCTCCGTGATGATTCGATGGTCCGGTAGTGATGAGACCGGGTTCGGCGGCCCGCAGCCAGACCCGAACCCGGCCTCATCGTGGGCGGCGGAGTGGTTGACGCTCGCCCGCTGTCAGGTGGTCAGTTGAGCCAGGCGGTGGCCACGGCGTGCTCGTATCCGATGACCACTGAGCGTTCGGCGATGGCGATGAAGCGGTTGTGGGTGGCGTCGATGGACTCGCGCACCTCGGGAACGTCGCGCCAGCCGTAGAGCGGGGAGGTGGCGACCAGGGCCTTGCCGAGGCCCTGGACGTACCCGCCGCCGAATACCCACATGTGTCCCATGGGGGTGCGGGGTGCGCTGCCCCCGGAGTAGATCAGCAGGTTCTCCGATGCGGCGAGTGCGGCCCATTCGGCGCTGGCGTGGATGACGCCGATGGTGTTGGTGCGGGCGAGCTGAGCCTCCAGGTGGCCGACCGCGCCGACGATGCCGGTGGGTTCGGGTCCGGGCGGGGCGTCGGCGATGAGGCGGGCAGCGAACTCGCGCTCCACCGCCACAGGTTCGATCAGGCGCAAGTTCTGCTGGACGCGGGCGCGTACCTCGTGCTGGCTGGGCGCGGTGAGATCACATTCGTCGAAGGCCCACACGGTGAGCGCTTCGAACGGATCAGTCTCCGGGTCGGGTCGGACGCCGTCCTTCAGTTCGTCGCCCGGGTCGCCGCACCATTCCGAGCCCCAGATACCGAAAGCGTCTTCGCCGCCGAAGTTGTGGGGACGCACCTGTACTCCGGAGGCGAGCCATCGGGGCGCGCCGGCCTGGTCGGTCCAGGCGGTGGAGTAGTAGAGGCCCTGCGGGGACGGGTTGACAGGCGGTGCCTCGAAGCGGACCGGGGACAGGTTCGGGGTGCGGGCGGGAGCGGTCATTGTGAGATCTCCTGTTCGGTAGTGGGCGTCGTGGTGGCGGTGTTCACGTCGTCGTCTACGAGGCCGTGTCGATCCCCAGCTCCCGCAGCGTGTCCTGTGCGCTCTGGGCGTCGTCTCGCTGGGGCGTGGTCGATGGCGTGGTTCGCTGTGCGCGCCAGTATTCGGCCTTGTCAATGCGGCGGCCGGTATCGAGGGCCGCGCGGTCCAGGCCGCGCAGCACGGTGAGCAGGGTGTCGGAGGCAGTTTCTCCGCCGCGTCGGTCGGTGGCCTGGTGGCCGAGGAGCTGTGCGAGCGAGTCTGTGTCGCGGTGGGCCAGCTCGACCAGAGGGGTGACCCACGATTCGTCGGTGAGCATGTCGGCAGTGATCGTCGGGACCGAGGTGCGGCAGACCGTGCGCAGGGCGTCGCGGGCGCGGTTGCGGTCGGCACCGATGAGACCTCGGAGCTTGGTGTCGGCGGTGAGTCCAGCCACGGTTGCACACAGCTCTCCCACAGCTCCGGCGACGGTCTCGACGTAGCCGATGTACCCGGTCGCGTTGGGCTGGGCGGCGATCCGCTGGGCCAACGGGCCACAGATTGCGGCGACCTCGGAGTCGAGGTGGAAGTTGCCGTCGAGGGTGACCGGCAGCCAGTGACGACGACGATCACGCAAGGTGTCCTGGTCCAAGACGGGCGTCGGCGGGGGACGGCGTTCGGGACGGGGCTTGATGTAGCCGTTGATCGGCATGGTGGTGTCTCCTAAACAGTCTGGTGGGCAACAGGAGTCGGTGAGGCGCTGAGCACGGCATGGGCTCGATCAAGGTCGAGATCCAGTACGTGCCGGGTCAGTTCGGCCAGGCCGGAGGTGTCCAGACGGCCCTCGGCGAAGGCTCGGGAGGTCAGCTGGCCGAGGAGTCGGTAGGCGTCAACGTCGATTGCCGGTCTCGATGGCGCGCTGAAAGATCGCTGGTACATGACGATCACACGGCCAACGCTTGTCGGGGCTCACCGCGCTGTTGGCGGGCGGCATCAGCCATTCGGGAGCATTCGTCGGCCAGGCCGATCAACGGCGATCCGTGCATCTGCACAACGACGAGATCTCCGCGCCGCCACAGCCTGTCCTGGGCTTCGTGGGCCTGCCAGAATCCGCACCGGGGGAGCAGGGTACGAACCCGGCTCCACCGCGCCATCTCGCCTTCTACAGCACCGAGATCGGCCAGGGCGGTGAGGATCGCGGTCTCGATCTCGTCGTCGGAGGGGCGGGATCGGGTGGTGGTCTGGGTGGTCATCGGCATCGCTGGGTCTCCTCGGTGTGCGCGTGTCCAGGTGGGACAAGGCGGTGGGTCGAGCATCGTGATCGATCCGGGTCTCGTTGCTTCCGACGCCGAGGCTCGTCGGGCAACACGTGGGGTCAGGTCATGGTCAGCGCCTCCTGGAGGGCATCGGCATCGGCGGGATCGAGGTGGCCGCGTTCGGCGTCGATGACTCGACGCACGCGGTGGAAGGCCAACGCGGCGCGGCAGCCGATGACGCGGGGGTCGTCGTCGGCTGCCCCACGGCCCACCAGGGCTGCCAGCTTCGCCGACCACTGCGAGGCCGACAGGTCGTAGGAGGCCGGGAGGTTGCCCTGGGCGGCGATGGTGGTCCTCATGGCCTACATACTGCACGCTGCGGACGTGCGACGCAACGGCGCAACGCCGGTAATTCGTTGTGGTTCAACACTTCTCCGCGAAACTCGGTGTTGTGGAGAGTGACCAGGATGATGCAAGCGGCCCCTCACCTGGGCTGCGGGCGCGACAGGTGAGGGGCCGTGATGAGGGTATCGAGGTCCTCTAACCGGGATGGGTGCGGTGGTAGTGGCGGGCGTAGCTCCATTGCCCGAACTCGAAGTCGCCGAGCGGGGTTCGAGCCAACACGTGTTTCACTGCCTGCATTCGGTCGTCGGGCGGGATCTGCTCGATCCGATGACGGACATCGTCCCAGCCGTCGCCGACCGTGCCGGTGCTTATGCCGACATCGCCTCGCTGGTGGCCAGCACCCGGTAGAGCGTGGGCTTGCTGACGTTCAGAGTTTCGGCGATCACCGGCACCGGCTCACCGCTGGCCCGCATCCGGTGGGCCAGAGCGATCTGGTCGGCGTTGAGCTTGCGCGGGCGACCGATGGGCTTGCCGCGCGCCTTACGTGCCGCCTTCGCTGCTGCACGACGTTCGCGGCCCAGCTCCAGCTCGAGTTCGGCCATGGACGCCATCACGCCGAAGACCGCACGCCCGGTGGCCGTGGAGCTATCGACGCCCTCGCGCAGCGAACGGATCACGATGCCCTGGGCGAGGAGGTCGGCGATGGTGGTCATCACCTCAGCAGCGGTACGGCCCAGCCGGTCGATGCCGACGACGATGATGGTGTCGCCGGGGCGGGCGTAGGTGAGTAGCGCGGCGAGACCGGGGCGCAGCTCCTTGGTCGTGGTGCCCGAGAGCTGATCGGAGTAGAGACGATCGGCGACCACCCCGGCGGCGGTGAGCGCGTCGTGCTGCTGGTCGAGGTGCTGGTGTCCGGTCGAGGTCCGGGCATACCGGAGGAGCTGGCCAGCGGGTTCGGTCGAAGTGTAAGGGGCGGCGTCTGATTCGGTCGTGGTCATCTCTTAATCCTCACCTCGAAAGTCGATGACCGCACCTATTGATACGAGGGAACTTTCGAGACAGGCGACCTGCGCCGACCAGTGTCAGAGCCGCCGTCGGTCGCCGCGTCTCAGTTCTCTAGATCTGAGACGGCCAGTTAGCGGCGGTCGTCGAGATGCGCAGAGCTGGTCGAGATCTCGATCGACGGCCTGGACCGCTTCAGTGATCGTTCCCAGCTCGGTCGGTTCGATGGTGAGTAGAACTGTCCCGGCGGGAGCTTGTGGGTGGTCTGCGAGGAGGTGACCCGCTCGACCTCGACCACTTCGGCGTCGATGACCTCGACCGGATCGGCATCGGGGTCCTCGGCGGTCGATCCGCCGCTATCGGAGTTGTCCCACAGCGGATCTGACGGATCGACGTCGGCAAGGGGTGCCTCGGGGCCAGGATCGACCTGTTCGGCGGTCTCCATTGAGCTGGGCGCCGGGATCTCGGCGTCTTGCGGGGGCGATGCCTGGTCGGTCTCCCACGGCTCGGGCGGACCGATCGCGTCGGCCCACCTCAGCTCATCGACCAGGGCTTGAGCCTTGGCGTCTCCGTAATAGCTGACCACGGTCTTGGCGACGAGCTGCTGAAGGTTCCACAGCCACGCGGGACCGTTCTCGGGATCGACCTCGGCGAACCGGGCAACCATGTGCTCGGCGATCTGACGATCGATGCCATCGGCGCTCAGCTCACCCACAGCCAATTGCCGGGCGGTGTCGAGGCTGTCGGAGACCTGAAGCAGTGTCTCGGGGTCCTGATCACCCTCGGCGATCACCCGCGCTAAGCCGGTGGCCTTGAGCATGGTGTCTTTGCGCTGCTGCTTGGTGTCAGTCACTCCACGACCTCTCCGTCGATCACGCCGGTCAGCTTCTGTTCGAGTTCGTCCAGGACTTCGGTGGTTGCCACCGCTACCGCCACCTGGTGGCGCTCAGGAGCGTGCAGTCCGTAGAGCTTGGCCAGCTCGGTGTCGTCGGCCAGCTGGGTACGCAGCAGCGAAGCGGTCGCCGAATGGTCGCCCGAGCGCACTGCTTCGGCGAGCGCTTTGTTCGATGTGATCAGGCGAGAGCGTCGTCGCTCCAGGATCTCGGCCAGCGTGGTCTCCCCGTCGGGGATCTGGTTGCGTCGCCGCGCCGAGGCGTATCCCTGCTGCGTCGCCCCGACCGAGGTGTAGCCGACCTCACGCATGATCTGACGCCAGCTCATCCCGAGCACGGCTCGCATGTAGAGCACCTTGTCCTGGCGCTCGTGGGCCTCCGCCAGGGGCATCCGATGTGGCATGCCTGAAACGTAAGCTCGCGAGTGTCCCGCGGAACACTCTGAACCTTGGGTTGAGGCTCGAGAAGTTGTCGGTGCCTGGCGATACCTTGCTCCTGTACTTCTCATTCGGTTCAGGGGGTTGAGGTGGGGGTCAGTGCTTTTCGTTGCGGTGAGAACGTGTCGTCGATGTTCGATGATGCGGTTCCGGCGTCGTTGTCTGATGAGGTTCTCGAGGCGCGGGTGTTGGGGTATGCGGCTCAGATCACGGCGCTGACAGCGAACTTCCTCGAACTGGTGGCAGAACTGAATCACCCTAGGTTTTGTGCCGCCTCCAATGTGGGCTGGTCCTCGGGTCCGAGGCCAGCGTAGTGGAGCGTTTCGAACTCGGTCGGGGGAATCTGGCCGATACTCGAGTGC
>NZ_SCOC01000048.1:0-28627 GCF_005502615.1 Gordonia sp. ALPHA1B1
CCCCCTGCCCGCCGATCCCGCCTCCGGGACCCCCGGCGCCTGATGACGCGCGTCGCTCTCGTCACCGGCGGCAGTCGCGGCGTCGGGTACGGCATCGCTCGTGCGCTCATCGACGACGGGTGGACGACGTATGTCACGTCGCGACAGGGGACCGGCCCCGACGGCGCCCGCGCGCTGCCCTGCGATCACGCCGACGACGCCGCGGTGGCCGCGGTGTTCGACGAGATCACCTTCGGCGCAGGCGGTCTGGATCTTCTCGTCAACAACGCGTGGGCCGCGCCGAAGGGTTTCGGCGGGTTCTCCGACCCGTTCTGGAAGCGACCGGTCGACGACTGGGACACCCTGATCGGCGTCGGACTGCGAGCGCATTACGTGGCCTCGGTGCACGCGGCCCGGCTCATGACCGACGCCGGCCGCGGACTCATCGCCAACATCTCGTCGTTCGGCTCGCGCGGCCATCTGCACTCGGTCCTGTACGGGATGAGCAAGACCGCCCTGGACAAGATGGCCGCGGACATGGCGGTGGAGCTGCGGGGCACCGGTGTCAGCTCGATCTCGTTGTGGCTCGGCCTGATCCGCACCGAGCTGTTGCTGTCGCTGGGCGTCGACGAATTCGCCGGTTTCTCGCTCGCCCGCGCGGAGGACCCCGAGTTCGTCGGCCGGGTCATCTCCCGGCTCGCGGCCGATCCCGGGCTGTCCGACCTCAGCGGCCGCACGCTCGTCACCGCCGAACTCGGTTCCGCCTATGGGATCGTGAACAACGATGGCACGCCGCCGGATTCACATCGCACGGCGTTCGGTGGCGGGCCGCTGTTCCCACCCCCGGCCGAGCCGGCGCCCGCATCCGACCCCGAAAGGACCCCATGACCGCTGGTTGGACCACTCCCGCCGCCGATGCCCTGCGCGCCGGGGCCATCGGGCCGATCGCGTCGTTCGACCCGGAGACGACGCCGGGCTTCGACGGCGACAAGGCCTCCGGCACGGAGTTGCTCGCGCAGCGCGGCGAGGTTCTCGCCGATCTCCAGGAGTTGTTGTACGCCAACGGCCGGGCCGGTGACCACCGCTCGGTTCTGCTCGTGCTGCAGGGCATGGACACCGCCGGCAAGGGCGGCATCGTGCGCCACGTGGGCGGGATGATGGACCCACAGGGTCTGTCGATCAAAGGGTTCGGCAAACCCACCAAAGAGGAGTTGCAGCACGACTTCCTGTGGCGTATCCACCGCGCCCTTCCGCCCGCGGGCCGGATCGGGATCTTCGACCGGTCGCACTACGAGGACGTCCTCCCCGTCCGGGTGCACGACCTCGTCCCGCAGTCGGTGTGGGAGAAACGCTACGACCTGATCAACCAGTTCGAGTCCGAACTCGTCGCCGGCGGGACCACCGTAGTCAAGTGTTGCCTCGTGGTGTCGAAGGACGAGCAGAAGAGCCGCCTCGCCGCGCGCCTCGAAAGACCCGACAAGTACTGGAAGTACAACCCGGGCGATGTCGACGAACGCGGTCACTGGGACGCCTACCTCGAGGCATACCAGGCGATCTTCGACCTGACCGACCGCGACTCCGCGCCGTGGTTCGTCATCCCGTCGAACCGCAAGTGGTTCGCGCGCCTCGCGGTGTGCGAACTGCTCATCGACGCGCTCACTCGCCTCGACCTCGACTGGCCCGCCGCCGATTTCGACGTCGAGGCCGAGAAGAGACGACTCGCCGCCGCGGACTGAATTTCCGCTCCCCAATCCGAAAGAGCCGCACACCAAGTGGTCCCTGATCCGAAAGAGCCACACACTTATTGGTCCCTGAGGTGCGAGCGAAGCGAGCCACGAAGGGTCTTCGCAACTCGCCTCGCCAGGCCCTTCGTGGCTCGTCGCTTGCGCTCCTCGCACCTCAGGGACCAGGGGTTATGCGGTTCTTTCGGATCAGGGAGCAGGAACCGGGCGCCGACTGAGCACCCCGTGCGCCGCCAGCCCGACGACAAGCGCCCAGAACGCGCCACCGATCCCCCCGAAGGTGACGCCCGCGGCCGCGGTCACGAACGCCAGTGCCGCGGGAATGCGGAACTCGGGCTTCTCGAACGCCCCCATGATCGCGGCCACGAACGTGGCCACGAGCGCAAGTCCCGCAACGGCTTCGAGCAGTCCGTCCGGCGCGATCGCCGTGACGACGACCAGCGCACCCGACAGCACCGCGAGCACGAGGCTCGTCGACCCCGTGGCCACGCCGGCGATCCATCGTCGCGACCGGTCGGCGCCCGCCTCCGGACCCGCGGCCAGTGCCGCGGACAGCGCGGCGAGGTTGATCGCGTGTCCGCCGAACGGCGCCCCGATCACGGTTCCCGCCCCGGTCACGAACATCGCCGGCCGCCACGGTGTTTCGTAACCGAACGACTTGAGTACGGCCACCCCCGGAACGTTTTGTGAGGCCATGGTGACGACGAAGAGCGGAATCGCGAGGCCGACAATCGCTGTCGCGTCGAACGCCGGTGTGGTCCAGGCCAGCTGCGGCCACCACGTCTCACCGGCCCAGCCGTCGTAGCCATCGACGGCGAGGTTCACGCCGATCACGATCAGTGCGGTGACCAGAGCCAGCGGCAGCGCCCACCGCGGCAACCATCGCATGGCCAGCAACCAGACGAGGAGTATCGGAATCGTCGACCACGGTTGCGCTGACAACGAGGTCATCGGCGCCAGACACAGGGTGAGCAGCACCCCCGCGAGCATCGCCTGGGCGATTGGCGTCGGAATCCGGCCGATCAGCTCACCGAGTGCCGGCACCAGCCCGGTCGCCACGATCAGCAGCCCGACCACGAGAAACGCTCCCACCGCCGCAGGCCACCCCGCGTCATAGGACGCACCGGCCGAGACGAGCAGCGCGGCGCCCGGCGTCGACCACGCCAGCGTCACCGGGCGGCGCGTGCGCAGCGAGAGCAGGATGGACCCGAGGCCGAACAGAACCGTCAGGACGAGCAGACCCGACGCGGCCTGTGCCGGACTGGCACCCACGGCCCGCACGCCGGTGACCACCACGACGAACGACGAGGTGAAACCGACCAGCGACGTGACGACTCCGGCGATGATCGGCTCACCGCGAGCCGGCGGCGCGGGACTGGTCATGTCGCGAGCATAGCGGTATCGTTCCGTAAACAGAACAGTGGTTGTCGGCAGCGACGCGAACGAGACGAGGACGATGACACCCGGCGAGGATCGACGACGCGCGGTCGGGGCCCGGATCTCCGCCATCCGAAAGCAGCGGGGCCTGAGCTTGTCAGGCCTCGCCCGGGAAGCGCGAATCGGCAAGGGTTCGCTGTCCGAACTCGAAGCTGGACAACGAAACCCGACCCTCGACACGCTGTACGCCATCGCCGGTCCGCTCGGCGTGCCGCTGTCCGCCCTCCTGGGCGAGGAATCCGGAGTCGAGGGCGCCGGCCCCCACCTCGCCGCCCGGGTGCTGCACGTCGAGCATCACGACGACGGCTCGGTCACCGAGGTCTTCTGGTTGCGCGTCAGCCCGGGCGGGACCAGGGAGTCGCCCGCGCACGGGCCCGGCGTCGTCGAGCACGTACATGTCGTCAGCGGCCATCTCCGGGCCGGTCGCGCCGGCGAAGAACGCGCGGCGGGACCGGGCGAATCCCTGCACTGGCTGTCCGACGTTGCGCACACCTACCGCAGCGACGACGGCGCGCTCGCGGTCCTCACCATCCGGACGCCCTGACCGGCGCCGTCGCGGAGTCTCGCTCCCGCGGTGCTGTTTCCGTCCCGCTGATCGGATCTCATCAGCGGGACGGAAGCGGGACCGCGGGACTCAGCTCATCAACTCGAACTTCTCCAGCCATGGCCGGAGCAGGCCGATGAAGGATCCGTCCTCGAGCATCGACCAGGTCCAGCGCACGACGACGGGGCCCAGCGCGCGGATCTCGTCCTCGCGCAGCTTCTCCTGCAGTACGACATCGGCCACGGTCTTCCCTGATGGCCGGAGGCGGCCGTATTTGACCATGCCGTCGAACTCCCCGACGAGCTTCGCCTCCCAGTCGAAGTCGACATGGTAGACGCCGCTCCGCCCACAGAACTCGTGTTGCAGTCGCGGAACCGGCAGGCCGGCCTCGATCATCTGCGCCCGACTCCAGGATTCGCCGACACTTTCGGCCGCCCCATCGGCCAGTGCCAGCGCACGCCGAGCCACTCTGCCCCCCTGCCGACGACGAGAGGTGAGGATCCGCCCCATTAGCTCACGATCGGCGCCTGTCCGAAGTGCCTGGTCAAAGGCGGTGAGGGCCTGTGCGAAGTCGCCCCCGGCCGCTACATCGACAGCGGTTCGCTCAATTCTGGTGACGGGTATTCCGTCGACGACTGCGAGCTCGTCTGCCGTCAGGACGGCGGCGTGGACGTGACGATGCGTCGCGATGAATCCGCCGGCCTTCTTGCCGTTGGTGACGTGGACGCGTTCGGTCTCGGGCTTCAGCAGTGGAATGCCGAGCACCGCGGCGGCCGAGACGTGACTCAGCGGCAACTGCGGTGCGCTCGCCGGCTGTGACGTGGCGATCGCGACAGACTTGAGGCGGTGCAACTCCTGGTCACCTTCGTGCCCGGCGAAGTCGTCGGATGCCGGCACGTAGACGCCGGGGATGAGCCGGATCAGGTCGCCGGCGGATACCGCTGCAGCAAGCAGATTGTCGGAGAAAGCCGCATCGAGTGCGGCGCCGCGACGGATCAGACCGTAGCGGTCCAGTGGGTAGCTGGTCATCTCTGTTCGACGCAGCGGAGGGCGTTTCGGCTCCATCGGGTTTTCCCCAACCTTCCCGCGGTCCCGCTTCCGTCCCGCTGATCGGATCTCATCAGCGGGACGGAAACACCACCGCGGGACAGGGACCTCGTCCCGAGACAAAGGCGCCCCCCACACACGACAACGCCCCCGCCGGAAGCGGGGGCGTTGCCGTATGCGACTGTGTGCGACTTACTTCGCGGTGGTCGGCTTCTTGACCGGGGCCTTCTTGGCCGGCGCCTTCTTGGCGGCGGTCTTCTTCACGGCCGGCACCGGGGTGTCCTTGGCCTCGGCGACCTTCTTGGCCGGCGAAGCCTTGGCGGCACGACCCTTGGCCTCGACAGTGCCTGCGGCGCCGTCGATCTCCTTGGCCGCGTCGTCGGCCTGCTCCTTGACGCTGCTGCCGGCCTCTTCGATCGCGACGGCGACGTCCTCGACCTGCTCGCTCGCACGGCCGGCGAGCTTCGCCGCACGATCACCGACGAGGCGGGTCTGGGTCGACACGACGCCGAGGGCGTCCTCGGTCAGGTCGACGGCGTCGTTGTAGACCTTCTCGGCGCGCGACAGGTTCTCCTGGACGAGCGGCTTGGTGCGCAGGCGCTCGAGGGTGGCCTCGCCGCGCTCGGCGAGCGAGGTGTAGAAGCCGTAGGCCTTCTCGACGTAGGGGTCGGCGAGGCGCTTGAGCTCCTCGGCGGTCAGCTTGCCGCGCAGCTCGTCGAGGTCGCTCGGGACCTCCTCGGACAGCGAGCCGATGCGGGTCTTGGCCTCGTCGAAACGCGTCTGGGCGGTCTCGGGCAGATCCGTGATCAGGGTCTTGGTCTCGGCGTAGCGGGCCTCGAGACGCGACTGAGCGGTCTCGGCAGCAGCCTCGGTGCGCTCACGCAGTTCGGTCAGCTTCTCGGTCACCTGGGCGAAGGCGTAGTCGCCGGCGCCGACGGCGGCATAGAGGGGGGCGTAGTTACGTTCGGTGGTGGTCACAGTGAACTCCTTCGGTCGGGTCACCAATCGCGCTGCAGCACATGCGGTCTCGTTGATCTCGGCGTCTTCGCCGGGCGCATGTCGGAACAATCCGTCGCCTGCCGCCTCGAAACGGTCGGTGTTGCAAGCCAATTCGATTCGGCTCACACCGCGCGAGATAAGGGAACCGCGGCGCCATCGGTATTGGTGTTTCCGATAACCAGTATCCACGCTGTGCTAGCAAATGCAAGCATCGTGCTAACACTCGTGACGCACGTCACCTCGGACGCGCGCCGGACCGTCGTCGATCAGGCGTAACGGTAGAAGCCGTGGTCGGCCTTCTTGCCCAGTCGCCCCGCCTCGACCATGCGCAACAGCAGCGGAGGCGGTGCGTAGAGCGGCTCCTTGAACTCCTCGTACATCCGGTCGGCGATGGCCTTGATCGTGTCGAGTCCGACCAGATCGGCCAGCTTGAGGGGACCCATCGGGTGCGCACACCCGAGGACCATGGCCTTGTCTATGTCGTCGACGGTCGCGACACCGCTCTCCACCATCCGGATGGATGAGAGCAGATACGGGACCAGCAGCGCGTTCACGACGAATCCGGATCGATCGGCCGACCGGACCACCTGCTTGCCCAACACGTCGTGGGCGAAGGCCTCGGCGCGCTCGACGATCTCCGGAGCGGTCGTCAGGGTGGTGACGAGTTCGACCAGCGGGAGAACCGGTACGGGGTTGAAGAAGTGCATGCCGATGACGCGGGCGGTGTTCTGGGTTGCCATGCCCAGCTTCATGATCGGGATGGACGATGTGTTCGACGCCAGGATCGCCCCGGGGTCGGTCACGACCTTGTCCAGTTGGGCGAAGATCTCGGTCTTGACCACCTCGTCCTCGACGACGGCCTCGCACACGAGGTGGCGATCGGCGAAGTCGCCCAGGTCAGTGGTGAAGCGGAGTCGCATCGACGCCTGGTCGCGTTCGCGTTCGGTCAGTTTGCCGCTCGACACACCGCGATCGAGTGATCGGAGAATCCGGGCGCGACCGGCGACGACGAGTTCTCGGCTGTGCTCGTAGACGAGCACGTCGGCGTGGGCCCGCGCGCACACCTCGGCGATCCCCGCGCCCATCTGTCCTGCCCCCACCACGCCGACGCGGGAGATCTTCTGGTTTGTCATGTCGGCTCCTCGGGTGGAATCGTCCTCGGCAAGAACCGATTTCGCAAGAACATGGGTGACCCTCCGGGCACGCGCCGAGCCCGGGATACGCCAACAGGCGGCCCGCAGCGAAAGCCGCGGACCGCCTGCCTGGTTCGCCTAGATCACGACGGTGGCGAGTTCCTAGTGGAACTGGCCTTCCTCGGTCGAGCCCTTGAGAGCAGCGGTCGAGGTGTTGGGGTCGACGGTGGTGGCGATGTTGTCGAAGTAGCCGGCGCCGACCTCACGCTGGTGCTTGACGGCGGTGAAGCCGCGCTCTTCGGCAGCCTTGAACTCGCGGTTCTGCAGGTCGACGAACGCCGACATCTGCTCGCGGGCGTAGCCGTAGGCCAGGTCGAACATGCCGTAGTTCAGCGAGTGGAAGCCGGCCAGCGTGATGAACTGGAAGGTGAAGCCCATGGCGCCCAGCTCGTTCTGGAACTTCGCGATGGTGCTGTCGTCGAGGTGCTTGCTCCAGTTGAACGACGGGCTGCAGTTGTAGGACAGCAGCTGGTCGGGGTACTCGGCCTTGACGGCCTCGGCGAACTTGCGGGCCAGCTCGAGATCCGGGGTACCGGTCTCCATCCAGATCATGTCGGCGTACGGCGCGTAGGACTTCGCACGCTCGATGCACGGCTCGATGCCGTTCTTCACGTGGTAGTAGCCCTCGGCGGTGCGCTCACCGGTGACGAACTGCTTGTCGCGATCGTCGACGTCGGAGGTGATCAGCGTGGCGGCCTCGGCATCGGTGCGGGCGATCACGACGGTGGGGACACCAGCGACGTCGGCGGCGAGACGAGCCGAGTTCAGGGTGCGGATGTGCTGCTGGGTCGGGATGAGCACCTTGCCACCGAGGTGGCCGCACTTCTTCTCCGACGCGAGCTGATCCTCCCAGTGGGTACCGGCGGCACCCGCGGCGATCATGGCCTTCTGCAGTTCGTAGACGTTGAGGGCGCCGCCGAAGCCGGCCTCACCGTCGGCCACGATCGGAACGACCCAGTTGTCGACCGAGTTGTCACCCTCGACGCGGGCGATCTCGTCGGCACGCAGCAGCGCGTTGTTGATGCGACGCACGACGCTCGGGACCGAGTTGGCCGGGTAGAGCGACTGGTCGGGGTAGGTGTGGCCGGACAGGTTCGCGTCACCAGCGACCTGCCAACCCGAGAGGTACACGGCCTTCAGGCCGGCGCGGACCTGCTGCACGGCCTGGTTACCGGTGAGAGCGCCCAGGGCGTTGATGTAGCTGCCGTCACCCTTGGTCACGCCGTCCCACAGGATCTCGGCGCCGCGGCGGGCGAGGGTGTGCTCCTCGACGACCGAGCCCTGGAGCTCGGCGACCTGCTCGGCGGTGTAATCGCGCTTGATGCCCTTCCAGCGCGGGTTGGTGTCCCAGTCCTGCTGGATCTCCGCGGCGGTACGGGGCTTTCCGACGTTGCTCATTGGCTGCTTCGCTTTCGTTGTCCTGCTCGTCCCGACCGGGGACCGGATCGGGGCGACGGCCCGGCGCGCCGCCGGAACCTCTCTGCTGACAGACAGCCGATGCCCTCGCCCGGGGTGTGTGATCGCGATCGGCGTCAGTCTCGGCCGAAGTTTGCGAACCCGTCGACGTGGTATCGGTGGTGCCTGCAGCAAGGGTGCCACAACACAAACCCGCAGGTCCAACCCTCGGAGCGTGTAAATACAGGCTATTTTTCGCCACCTGTTTGCAAAGTTTGCAAATATAGATCTGTGAACGCAGGGTCTACTTCCGCCAAAAAGTACGTCCGTACTGGGATTTTCTACTCACGAGTAGTCGAGCCGATCCGTGGTCTCGGAGGCCCTCGGACCCCGACCTCGACGGCCGGATGCCCGAAAGTGATGTCCATCACACCAGTGCGGCACGGTCCGCGGACAGCGGACGGCGGCCGTCAGGGTGTGGTGACGCGCTCGACGGCGGTCTCGAAGAGATCCGCGAACACCGACGGTTCGATCGGCTCCACCGGGATGGACGGCGGATCGCTCGCACGGGTGGTCGCACCCGACACCGTCAGCTGCATCGTCACCGGCCCGGATGCCGGCCGGTCGAGCACGGCGTACCCGGCGAACCCGATCTGCCGCCGGACACCGCCGTCGGGCAGGGTCGTCGTGACGTCGGATCGCGTGAGCAGCATCTGCTCCCCGGGCAGCAACCCGCCGTCGATCTCCGGCTGGGGCAGTTCGGTGTACACCGTGAGCACCCGACTGCCCGCCAGGTTGCCGGTGGTGATCTCCGTCGTGGTCCGAGAGCAGCGGCCGGTCGTGGTGAGCCGGTCGGCGTCGATGTCGCGCGATGCGGTGGTGACCAGTTCGACGAGGGTGCCCGTCGCGCCGTCACGGGCGGCCAGCACCGCCGAGTTGTCGGCGGTCAGCTGGTCGTTGAGCGCGGCGTCGGAGGTGGGCCGGCAGTACTCGGGCGTGACGCGCACCGATCGGGAGGCGTCGATGGCGGCCCGGTTCCCGGCGACGAGATTCACCACCGACAGCGGGGCGGAGGTGTATCCCGGCGGCAGCTGGGCTTCGGACAGCACGAGATCGGCGGGACCGCGGGGAGCCGTCGTCTCCCCCGGGTCGCCCGCGCACCCCGCGAGGCCGAGCGCCACTGCCACGACCGACGCGGCCAGCGCTGCCGGCGGGCGGCGTCGGCCGAGGAGGGGTAGCACGCGGTCACCGTACCCTGGGAACGACGCGCGACGCGGCAGCACCTGTCCGGGAGGTGGACGATGAGCAGGACCTACGTGGGCTCGCGGTTGCGCCAATTGCGTTCCGAGCGCGGCCTGTCGCAGGTTGCCCTCGCTCAGACCCTGTCGATCTCGGCGTCGTACCTGAACCAGATCGAACACGATGCCCGGCCGCTGACCGCGTCGGTGCTGTCCAAGATCACCGAGGCCTTCGGCGTCGACGCCGGGTTCTTCGACAGCCAGGACGATGTCCGGCTGGTCGCCGAGCTGCGTGAGGCGCTGCTCGACGACGACCTCGAGGCCTCCCCCGGCGCACTCGACGCGCAGGGGCTCAGCGCGATGGTCGCGTCGCATCCCGAGATGGCCCAGGCGATGGTGAACCTGCACCGCCGCTACCGGGTCGCCACCGATCAGCTCGCGGCGGCGACCGACGAGCGGGGCGACCGCAGCATGCGCGGCACCATCAGCGCGCCGCACGAGGAGGTGCGGGACTATTTCTACCAGCGCCGCAACTACATTCACGAGCTCGATGTCGTCGCCGAGGAGATGACCACCCGGATGCGGATGCACTCCGCCGACATCCGGCGCGAGATCATGAACCGCATCGAGAGCGTCCACGGCATCAGCATCGTGCGCCGCGTCGACCTCGGGGACTACACCCTGCACCGGTTCGACCGCGAGGCCCGGCGTCTGGAGTTCTCCGCGTCGCTCTCGGCAGGCCAGCGGACGTTCAAACTCGCCAGCGAGCTCTGCTATCTCGAGTACCAGGACCTCCTGGACAAACTGGTCGACGAGGCGAACTTCAGCGGTGAGGACGCCCGGGCGCTGGGACTTCTCGGTCTGGCGAACTACTTCGCCGCCGCAGTCGTCCTTCCCTACGGCCAATTCCACGGCGCCGCAGAGGATTTCCGGTACGACATCGAACGCCTCTCGGCCTTCTACGCCGTCTCCTACGAGACGATCTGCCACCGCCTCTCGACGCTGCAGCGGCCCAACCTGCGGGGCATCCCCTGGTCGTTCGTGCGCGTGGACCGAGCCGGGAACATGTCGAAACGTCAGTCCGCCACCGGTTTCCACTTCTCGTCCAGTGGCGGCACCTGTCCGCTGTGGAACGTCTACGAGACATTCGCCTACCCCGGCAAGATCATCACCCAGATCGCCGAGATGCCCGACGGCCGGAACTACTTCTGGGTGGCGCGCACCGTCGAACGCCGCGCCACCCGCTACGGACAGCCCGGCAAGACCTTCGCGATCGGCATGGGATGCGAACTGCGCCACGCCGCGCGGGTGATCTACTCCGACGGTCTGGAGATCGGACCGCAGGCGCATGTCACACCGATCGGCGCCGGTTGCCGGGTGTGCGAGCGGACCAACTGCGCCCAGCGCGCGTTCCCCGCAGTCGGAGCGTCACTTCGCATCGACGAACACACCAGCAGCGTCTCGCCGTACATGAGCCTCACCGAAACGCGCCCCGCCGCGCCCTGATCCGCCCCCCTCTGCTCCCTGAGGTGCGAGGAGCGATAGCCGCCGGGCCGAGCAAGCGACGAAGGAGCGCGTCGAGGTCGACGAGCCACGAAGGGCCGCAGCACAACTCATCGACACTCGTCCCGAGCGGGCACTCCGCGCAGACGATCGTCGAGCCAGGTCGCGGTGTCCGGGAACCCGACCGCAGCCGCCGTCACGTGCTCGGCCTCGTACTCCCGATACGTCACCGTCGCACCGAGATCGCACTGCTGGGCGGCGAGGGCCCGCGCCTGGGTTGCGGGCACCCACCACTCGTATCGCCCGTGGTAGATCAGCAGCGGCATCGACGCCTTCAGATCTGACATGGACGTGACCTCGAAGAGCTCTTCGGCGATCGCGGAGTGGAACGGATCGGGGTCGGTCGACAGGAGCTGCGTCGGCAGGTGAGCGATCCCGAGGTTGCCCATGTCATCGGTGCAGATGTTGCGGATCTCCGACGTCGCAAGCCATCTCGCCAGATGGTTCGACATCCGGAGGACCTCGGGCCGTTCGCGGGCGACGCCGAGCATCGCGGCGTGGAAGACCCCGGACGCGAGATTCGCGTTCATGGCGCCGGCGAGTGTCCGGTAGTCGGCGGGCACCCCGCCGATGGCCGCCCCCACGAACCGCCCGGCGATGTCGGGCGCATACTTCGCGGCCAGCTTGGCCGCGCCGTGGGTGGCGATCGCCCCGCCGGAGTAGCCGACCATGGCGACCGGTCCGCGGGCGAAGTTCGCCGGGTCGAGAGCGCCGGCCGCGCGCAACGAGTCGAGGATCACGTGGCCCGCGACATACGGCTCGGCGTAGGCCATCCGGGGCCCGGTGTGGTCGGGCACGAGCACCGCATAACCCCGGTCCAACGCGAGCTGTGTGAACGGCGGGATGAGATCGGTCTCGTTCGTGTTGTTGGTGAAACCGTGCGCGTAGGTGAAGCCCGTCGTGCACTTGGTGCCCAGCGCGACGATCGGCGAATTGTTGACCAGGACGGGACGGTCTCCCCGCCCGGTCCAGGCCTTGGCCGGCACCAGCAGGGTGGCCGTGCCGAACATCGGGGCGCCGTTCGCGTCGGTCGTCCGGAACTTGACCTGCCGCGCCGACCGCAGCGGGACGAAGACCAGGGGCTGCGCCACCCGGGTCACCGACCGCGTGGTCAGGACCTCACCGGGTGTCCGCGCGGCCAGACCGGCCGGCCAGTGGTCGAAGAACCGGTCGCCACTGGGCGACGGCATGATCGCCTCGCGCAGTTCTTGCAGTTCACGGGAGGCGCCGGGAATCCGGGACCGTTCCGGGATGCGCGACAGCTTCTCGACCGGCGGCGCCGGGATCAGGCCGTCGACGTCCGCCGGCAACTGTGGCGGGACCGCGGTGAGATTGGGCGGCTCGGCGTCGGCGGGACCACTCGTCCCGGTCGGGCCCGCGAGGAGCGCCACGGCGGCACACGTCGCCGTCACCGCGACCGCTGCGCGTCGGACCGATCGTCGAAGAACACCCCTGGTCGGCATCGCCAACCTCCCGTCTCACCTCGGCCATCGTCGAGTCGCCCGCCCCCCGGCAGCACCTCTGACGACTCGAACCGCGATGACCTCCGCCAATGCTAGTCGGTGACGACGGCCTGCGCGGGAGCGACCATCCATGGCGGCACCCATGTAGTCCGGTCGGGTGACACGCGAAACCGCCTATCGCGCCGCACATCACGGTTGCGTCTCGGTGCGGCGACCATCGATGCGCAACGGAGGTCCGCGCCGGGTCTACTGTCCTAAGGTCACCGACGAAGCGCTCTTCGACGCGGAGGCACCGCCATGACGAGAACCCGGCACGCGCTTCGATGCCGGGCGGTGTGGACGGCCACCGTGCTGGTGGTCGCCGCGCTGCTGGTGGCCGCCGTCGGCTCGCTGTCCGCCGGGCCATCGGCCGCGGACCCGCCGAACATGATGCCGCTGCCGCCGCCCGTCGCAGGCGCCATCGACCGCGCGGTGCCACCGCCGCCCATTCCTCGGCTTCGCACGATCCCGCCTCGTGCGCGGGCCGACGGATTCGACCACCGCGCACTCGAATTGCGCGAATCTATCCTGCCGTCCCCGACAGGTGACCCGATGTTCGACCGGTGGCCGGCCGACCTGTATTCACGCGCCCCGGGAGACGTGATCGCCACCCGCGACGTCACCGCCGCCGCCGGGCCGGTGGTGACGGTACCGCTCCGATCGGCGACGCTGATCAAGTTCCGCAGCACCGATGCCGTCGGGGCGCCGATCTTCGGCACCGCGACCCTGCTGGTCCCGCGTCGAACGGCCAGGGCACCGACGCCGATGCTCGTGAACAACCTGCCGATCGACTCACTCGGTGCCGCCTGCACACCCGGATACACACTCGCGCACGGGTTTTCCATCGCGACGGGCATCACCGACCTGATCCCGCCGACGACCCAGCTGGCGCTGCACGAGGGCTATGCGGTGCTCGTGCCCGACCACCAGGGACCCCGGATGGCCTACGCGGAGCCGGTACTCGCCGGGCACGTGATTCTCGACGCCGTCCGCGCGGCCCTCCACGTGCGCCCGGAATTGTTGCGCCGCAGTCGGATCGCCATGACCGGGTACTCGGGCGGTGCCATCGCCACCCACGGTGCGGCGAAACTACTGGGCGAGTACGCACCCGAGCTCACCGACCGCATCGTCGGCGCGGCTCTCGGCGGTGTCCCGGCCGACTTCCGCATGCTGGTCGGGAGCATGAACGCGAACCTCGCGACCGGCCTGTTCCACGCGGCCACCGTCGGCATCGCGCGCGAGCGCCCGGAGATCCTGGCCCTCGCGAACCGGCCCGCGCGTTGGCTCGCGTCGTCGCCGTTGAAGAACGTGTGCGTGATCCCCGAGGCGGTGGCCGGTGGCACCTTCCTGCCGATGCAGTTGCTCTCGAGTGATCCCGACCCGTTCCGGTCGCCGACCGCCGAGCGGATCTATCGGCTGACCGCGATGGCCGACCGCGCCTCGGTGATCCCGCTGCTGATCTACCACGGGACCCACGAGTGGTGGATACCCGCGGCCGGCGCCCGCGCCCTCTACCGCGAACAGTGCGCCCTCGGTGCGGTCATGGCCTACCGCGAGGTCTTCGGTGAACACGTCAGCGCGGCGCTGCTCGGCTTCCCCGTCGCCCTCGACTGGCTCGACCGCCGGCTACGCGGCGAACCGGCCGTCGACGAGTGCCGCCGCTGAGCGTCGAGGAGCCGCCCTGGTCAGAAGACGAGGACGCGAAGGTTCTCGGCGACGCATGCGGGCTTCGCCTCGCCCTCGATCTCGACGGTGTTGGTGACGACCATGTTCACGCCCTTGGGGGTCTCCTCGATCGAGGTGATCACCGCGTTCGAGCGGATGCGGGCGCCGACCTTCACCGGGTTCGGGAAGCGCAGCTTGTTCATGCCGTAGTTCAGGACCAGCTTAGGGCCCTCGACGGTGAAGATCTTCCCCGCGATCATCGGCAGCAGCGACACCGTCAGGTACCCGTGGGCGATGGTCGTCCCGAACGGACCGGACTTCGCACGCTCGGGGTCGACGTGAATCCACTGGTGATCGCCGGTCGCATCGGCGAAGGCGTCGACCCGTTCCTGGGTGATCTCGAGCCACTCGCCCGAGCCGAGGTCCTCCCCGATCGCGGCCTTCAGTTCGTCGACACTGGTGAACGTCCGTGTGGTGTGCGTCATAGTCCGCGTAGTCTACCGTGGGCCCATGGGCACACCTCGCGTCGCACCGGGTGGTTTCCGGGAGCTCGGGCCGGTCAATTTCGTCTTCGCGCGGGGGGCTGCACGCGTCATGGGTGTCGACGACGCGCACATCTTCTCCACCCTCGGGCGCGCGAAGGGGTTGTTCCGCGGCTGGCTCCACTTCAGCAGTCGCCTCATGCCATTCGGCGTGTTGTCGCGCAAGGACTCCGAGATGGTGATCATCCGGGTGGCCCACCTGCGACATTGCGACTACGAACTCGACCATCACCGGCGCCTCGGACGACGCGCCGGGATCACCGCCGACGAGTTCGACCGGATCCTGGCGGGTCCCGACGCCGGGTGGGGTGATCGTGAACGGGCGATCCTGCGGGCCGTCGACGAACTCGTCGAGACCAAGGACGTCTCCGACATCGCATGGCAGGCGCTGTCCCGGCACCTCGACGAGCGCAAACTCATCGGGTTCACCCTGCTCGTCGGTCAATACGACAGCCTCGCGACCACCATCCACACGCTGCGCGTCCAGCGCGACACCCGGTCCTGAGATGGAGTCGATCGCGCAGCGCCTGATGCGCAACGAGTACTTCGCCGAGTTCTACGAGCATCTCTGGCGGCCGACCTTCACCCGGCTCTTCAGCCTCGGCGGCCGTTCCACCGCCGACTTCGACCGCGCACTACGCGCCTACCTCGCCCGCCCCGGTGACCGGTTGGTCCTCGATGTCGCCTGCGGCCCCGGCAATTACACACGCGAGATCGCCGACGGACTCACCGGCGACGGTCGCTGCATCGGCATCGACTTTTCCGCGCCCATGCTGGCGCGGGCCGCGCAGACCAACGCGGTGGGGCGGGCCGCGTTCCTGCGGGGTGATGCCCACGCATTGCCGTTCGCCGACAACACCTTCGACGTGGTGACCTGCCTGGCGGCGCTCTATCTGATCCCCGACCCGCTACCGGTCGTCGACGAGCTGGTGCGGGTGACCGCACCGGGTGGCGAGATCGTGGTCTTCACCTCGGTGACGACGCCGCTCACCTCGTTCCCGGGCGTCCGGCCGCTCGCCGGGGCGAGCGGGTACCGGATCTTCGACGACCACGAGATCGTCGAACGCCTCCGACGCGCGGGCCTGGACGACGTCGAGCAGACGATCACCGGTCAGGGGCAGTTCGTGCTGGCACGCAAGACGGCGTCGTAGGCGGCCCGAGGCGTCAGAACTCCCGGTAGTCGCGGACCGTCATCCGCGGGCCGCGTCGTTCGGGCCGGACGCCCCGTCGCGCGACCAGCCTGATGATTCGTTGACGTTGCCCCGCATAGGGTTCGAGCAGTTCGAGCATGCCCGCGTCGTCGACGGCCTCGCCGACCAACGTGAGTCCCACCAGTTTCGGGATGTGGTAATCGCCGACGTTGACCACGTCGGGGTCGCCGAGCGACCGCGACAGCGTCTCGGCCTCGGTCCACTGTCCGACGCCCCGCAACACCGTCAGTTTTCGCGCGTGACGTTCGACGTCGATGGTGGTGGCGCCGCGAATGGTCCGCATGCGGACCGGTTCGATGCCGCTGCGGTGCCACTCCCAGCTCGGGATGCGCACCCAGTCCTGCCGGGCGGGCGGCACACGCATGGTCTCCGGGACCGGTCCGGGCGCGGGAGAGCCGAAGCGGCGCAACAGATATCGCCAGGCACGGAACGCCTCCGCGCCGACGACCTTCTGTTCCAGGATCGCCGGGACGAGCGCCTCCCAGACCCGGTCGGTGCGGGAGAGTCGCAGGCCCTCGGCGCGGCGCACCAGTTCTCGCACAACGGGATCGCGGGGGACGAGGGCGTCGGGATCGTCTCGCGCACCGAGGAAATCCGGCATCTGGTCGAGCAACCAGTCCGCGCCGGGACCCCATGCGCGACCGACGACGACGCCGGACCGCACGGCGACCGTCAGGGTGCCCGGCCCGTCGGGGGTGTGCACCGCCCGCCAGACCGAACCGTCCCTGGCGTAGACGAACGCCGGGTCGCCCGCACCGCGCCGGTGCAGGCCGACCGTGGCCCGCAGGTCGAGCGGCCACGGGAGCGTCCACTCCCGGACCCGCTCGTCTGCACTCACACGTCTACAGGTTGATCATGTGCCCGAGAGCGCCGTGGAACGTCTCCTGCAGTGCTTCCGACATGGTCGGGTGCGTGTGCACGTTCCGCGCCAGCTCCTTGGCCGTGAGGTCCCACTTGTGGGCCAGCGTCATCTCCGGGAGCATCTCGGAGACGTTGTCGCCCACCAGGTGTCCGCCGAGCAGTTCGTCGGTGTCGGCATTGGTGACGAGCTTGGCGAAGCCCGCGGTCTCGCCGAGCCCCTGGGCCTTGCCGTTGGCCGAGAACGGGAACGTGGTCGCCTTGACGTTGTAGCCCTCGTCCTTGGCCTGCGCCTCGGTGAGACCGAACGATGCGACCTGCGGCTGACAAAAGGTGGCACGCGGCATGAACCGGTAGTCACCGAGGGTCATGGTCTCGACGCCGGCGATGGTCTCGGCGGCCACCACGCCCTGGGCCTCGGCGACGTGCGCGAGCTGCAGTTTGGCGGTGACGTCGCCGATCGCGTAGATGCCGTCGACGTTGGTGCGCATGTAGTCGTCGATCGCGATGGCGCCGCGATCGGTGAGTTCGACACCGGTCTTGTCGAGGCCGAAGCCCTCGACGCGCGGGGCGAATCCGACGGACATGAGGACCTTGTCGACGGTGAGCTCACCCTCTTTGTCCTTGGCGTCGGTGTAGGCGACGGTGACGCTGTCGCCGTTGTCGGTGACCTTCTGGACCCGGGTGGAGGTCAGCAGCTTGATGCCGAGCTTCTTGTACTCCTTGGCGAGGGCCTTCGAGGAGTCGGCGTCCTCGTTGGGGAGCACGCGGTCGAGGAACTCGACGATCGTGACGTCGACGCCGTAGTTGGCCATGACGTAACCGAACTCCATGCCGATGGCGCCCGCACCGACGATGACGATGGACTCGGGCAGCTCACGGGTCAGGATCTGCTCTTCGTAGGTGACCACGTTCTCCGACAGTTCGACGCCGGGGAGCAGCTTGACGGTCGACCCGGTGTCGATGATGACGTTGTCGAACGTGATCTCCCGGTCGCCCACCTTGATGGTCTTGGCGTCGGTGAACACCCCGTATCCGTCGATCTCGGTGATCTTGTTCTTCTTCATCAGGTAGTGGACGCCCTTGACGATGCCGTCCGAGACCTTGCGGCTGCGGTCGAATGCCGCGCCGAAGTCGAAGGACACGTCCCCACTCATGCCGAAGGTCTTGGCCTGATGGTTGAAGATGTGTGCGAGCTCCGCATTGCGCAGCAGGGCCTTGGACGGGATACATCCGACGTTCAGACACACACCGCCCCAGTACTTCTCCTCGATGACGGCGGTTTTCATGCCCAGTTGAGCCGACCGGATCGCGGCTACGTACCCACCTGGACCTGCACCCAATACAACTGTTTGAAAGTGTTCAGCCACGACTGCCAGCCTACGTCGCGCCCGACCGTCGCCGCAGAGTGTCCCACTACTCGCCGGTAGCAACCTGCGTATTCAATCATTGATTGAAACATCGACTGAACTGTGCTTTCCTCGACGTGTGACCCAGACCACGCGCGCCGGACGCGGTCGTGAGCGCCGCGATTCGACGTCGCTGCCCACCCGCGACGCCCTGCTGGCCGTCGCCGAACGTCTCTTCCTCGCCGACGGATACGACAAGGTGTCCGTCCGGGCGATCTGCGCGGCCGCCGAGGCGAACCCGGCGGCGGTGCACTATCACTTCGGCACCAAGGACGACCTCACGATCGCGCTGCTGGAGTCTCGCCTGGGTCCGCTGTGGGCCGACCCGCTCGCCTCCCTCGACCCGGCCGGTACACCGATCGCGCATGTCGTCGACGTCGTGGTGGCCCCCTTCGTCGACCTGCAGTCCGACCCGACCGGACACCTGCACCTACGGCTGCTCGCACGATTCGTGTTCGCCCATCCCACCGCGAACTGGACATCGCGCTGGTTCGATCTCGATCCGTTCGCCGACATGCTCGCCGAGGCCGTCCCCGGCCTGACCGCGAGCGAGGCGCGCCGACGCTGGGCACTCGCCTTCCAGCTGATCCTCCTGCGGTTCGGCGGCACGGAGACCTTGAGCGCCGCCGCGGTGACGGCCCTGGCCGGCTTCGTCACCGCCGGATTGACCGCACCCGCCATGTGAGACACGAGTGAGAGGACCCGTTGTGGACAGCCCCACCACCGGACCGTTCAGCCCCGCCCGGCTGGGACCGCTACACCTGCGGAACCGGCTGATCAAATGCGCCACCTTCGAAGGGATGACGCCCGACGCCCTGGTGACCGACGAACTCATCGAGTTCCATCGCGAGGTCGCCGCCGGCGGGGTGGCCATGAGTACCGTCGCCTACTGCGCGATCTCGCCCGAGGGCCGCACCGACCGCCACCAGATCTGGATGCGCCCCGAGGCGGTTCCCGGGTTGCGGAGACTCACCGACGCCATCCACGCCGAGGGTGCGCTCGCGGCGGCCCAACTCGGACACGCGGGCGCGGTCGCGAACTCGGCGTCGAACCGGGCCGCCTCCCTGGGACCGTCACGGATACCCGCGCCGATGGGGATGTCGGTGACCCGTGCGATCGGTGTCGACGACATCGCCGACCTGCGGACCACGTTCCGCCGGGCTGCACGGCTCGCGGTGGACTCCGGCTTCGACGGACTCGAGATCCACTGCGGCCACAACTATCTCATCTCCAGCTTTCTGTCCCCGCTGTTGAACCGGCGTCGTGACGCCTACGGCGGGAGCCTCGTCAACCGCGCCCGCCTCGCCCGTGAGGTGGTCGAGAGCGTGCGCGACGAGGTCGGGGACGAGGCTGCGATCTGGGTGAAGCTCAACCTCTTCGACGGCGTCGGCCGGGTCGACCACGAGCGCTCGCCCGCGGCGCGGGCCCGGGGCCGGGCGAGGCTGAGTGGCTTCAACGTCGACGAGGCATGCGAGGTGGCACAGCTACTGGAATCCGACGGCCACCTCGACGCCATCGAACCCACCGCGGGGAGTTCACTGCTCAACCCGATGTACCTCTTCCACGGCGAGGCACCTCGCAAAGAGTTCGCCGATGCGTTCTCCGGCGCGATGAAGTACGGGCTCAAGGCGTTCGCACCGTTCTTCCTCAAGCACTACCGCTACCACGACGCCTACCTGCTGCCTCTCGCCCGAGAACTCCGCAAGGCCGTCGACCTGCCGCTCATCCTCCTCGGCGGCGTCACCGACCGGGCGTCGATGGACCTCGCGCTCGCCGAGGGCTTCGATTTCATGGCGATGGGGCGCGCGCTCCTACGTGAACCCGACCTACCGCTGCGCCTCGCCGCCGACCCGTCGACGACGTCGAAGTGCGTCCACTGCAATCTCTGCATGCCGACGATCTACTCCCACACCCGATGCCCGGTCCGGACCGGCGAGGTCCCCGACCCGGTGGCCGCCCACCATTAGGGTGGGGGCCATGCCTCCCCGCCGTCGCAAGGACACCCCGCCACCGGCGACCGGCGGTTCGGAGAAGGAGGTGCTGGTCGGTTTCCTCGACTATCTGCGCGCCTCCGCGGTGGCCAAACTCGACGGCGTCTCCGAAACCGACGCCCGTGCGGCCGCGGTGCCGTCGGGCACCAGCCTGTTGGGGGTGGTCCGCCACCTGACATTCGTCGAACGGTTCTTCTTCCTGGGCGAGGACGCGGACGACTGGCAGGCGACGTTCGCCTGCCCCGACGACGAGACCGTGGCATCGGTGCAGGCGGCGTACCGCCGCGCGGTGTCCGAGGCCGGCGAGGTCATCGACGCCTACACCGATCTCGCCGAGGCGGCGCCCAGGGCGAGCGGACGTTGCTCCTCCCCGTCGATGCGGTGGGCGTTGACCCACATGATCGAGGAGACCGCCCGTCACGCCGGCCATCTCGACATCATCCGCGAGGGCGTCGACGGCCGGACGGGCCGCTGACCGTCAGCGCCGGACGAACTCGCCGTTGCTCTCCTCGTCGTCGTAATACTCGATCGTCATACGCGGGCCGTCGAACGTGACCTGCGAGATCGAGCCCGGTTCGGCGTTCTCGTTGAGCAGGGTGAAGGTGAACGTGTTGCCGTCCCAGTGAGTGAGTTCGTGCTTGCGGACGCCGCCCGGCCCCATCTCCAGGACGAGCTTCCCGTCGCGTTCGACGATCTCCGCCGGTCCGTACACCGCGTTGGCGTAGGTACCCACATACGACGGCAGTGGTTGCGACGGTGCGGGATTCGACGGCGGTTCCTTTCCGACGAGTTCGCCGCTCGGCACGCTCAGGGGCGCATACGCCTTGGCGTAGAGGTCGCGCCAGTCGTTGCGGATCTCGCCGAACTGCACGAGATCCATGAACTCGGCGGCGATCGAGTCCACCGCACCGAGGGGCGCGGCGTTGGACAGGACGACGATGGCGGTGTCGGCCGACGGCAGGATCGAGAACACCGTGCCGGCGCCCGACGCGAACGCGCCGGCATGGTTGAACTGCGTCCGAGCGTCCTCGGTCACCCCGACGTTGAAACCGTAACCGTACGATCCGGCGCGATTGTCGGGCGTCTGGGGCGGGCTCGACACGATCTGCGGTGAGAGGGCCGGGAGCAGCGCGTCCGGGGCCACGACCTCCTGGCCGTTGTGCTTCCCCTGCGCCAGCACCATCTTCAGCCAGGTCGCCATGTCGTTGACGTTCGAGCTCACACCGCCGGCGGGTGACTGCGCGTCGGGATCGCGCGGGATCGGGGTCTTGACCCACTTGTCGTCTTCCTTGATGTGCCCCACCGCGCGATCGGCCCGGCGCTCGAAGTCGACGTAGCGGGAGCTGGTGCTGGTCATGCCCAGCGGACCGTAGATGAGGTCCTGCGACAGCGTCGCCCAGTCCGTCCCAGCCTTCACCGCCACCGCCTCGCCCCCGGTCGTCACCCCGAAGTTGGTGTAGGCGTAGCTGATCCGGAACGGGTCGAGTGGCATGAAGCGCATGCGCTGCATGATCTCCTGCTGCGAGTACCCCATGTCCTCGAGTTTGTCGCCCGCGTGGTCCGGCAGACCGGATCGGTGCGAGTACATGTCGCCGACGGTCACGGTGCGCGTGACGTACGGTTCGGCGAGCGCGAACCACGGCAGCGATTCCACGATCGGCATCTCCCACGTCACCGTCTTGTCGGTGACGGCGGCCGCGACCACCGTCGATCCCACCGACTTCGACACCGACGCCAGCTGGAAGACGGTGTTCGGGTCGACGGCCTCACCGGTCGTGATGTCCTTGACGCCGAACCCCTTGGCGTACTTGGTCTCCCCACCTGACACGACGGCCACGGCCACACCCGGGATCTTGGTCGACTCCATCATCGAGTTGACCAGGTCGTCGAGTTGCCCGACCGCCTTGTCGACCGCATCGGCCGGCAGCGGTTCGGCGGCGACGGCATTCGGGTTCTCCAGAGACTCCGATGCAGACGGTGGCGCCCCGGTGCCCGACGACCCGCTGTCGCAAGCCGCGACGAGCGCAACCACGGCGACGACGGAACAGGTGGCCATCGAGAGGCGGGCCCATCGCGACGTCCGTGGGGGTTCATGGCCGGGACAGCGGGCGGGAACGGAATGGGCAGTGGCCATGGGGGTCTCCTCGACGTCGCTGCGTCACGATACCCCGCGCGGACAACCTGTAGTGGGCGTTTTGCCGGCGCCGACACCGTGAGCGCTCCTGCGCGGAGCACGGTCGCGACGGCCGCCCGCGTAGTTTGGACGCCATGACCGAGCACGGCTACGACGCCCCCACGTCCGACACCGACCCGTACCTGTGGCTGGAGGACGTCACCGGCGACGACGCGCTGTCCTGGGTGCGCGCGCACAACGAGCCCACGGTGGCGGCGTTGACGTCGTCGGAACGCTTCCGCGAGTTGGAGGCCGCAACGCTTGCCGCCCTGGACACCGACGACCGCATCCCCTACGCGCGTCGCCGCGGGGAGTACCTGTACAACTTCTGGCGCGACGCGACCAACCCGCGTGGCCTCTGGCGTCGTACGACGTACGACTCCTATGTGACCGACACCCCCGACTGGGATGTCCTCATCGACGTCGACGAACTCGCACGCGCCGAGGACGAGAACTGGGTGTGGGCCGGCGCCTCCGTACTGCGCCCCGAGTACGAGCGCGCGCTGATCTCCCTCTCGCTCGGCGGCGCCGACGCCTCCGTGGTCCGTGAGTTCGACATCCCGTCGCGCACCTGGGTCGCCGACGGCTTCGAGCTGGCGGAGAACAAATCCGACGTCGGGTGGATCGATCGTGACACCGTCTACGTCGGAACGGATTTCGGTGTGCAACCGGACGGGCTGAGCTCGCTGACCGACTCCGGCTACCCCCGCATCGTCAAGCGCTGGACGCGCGGCACCCCGCTGTCGGATGCCGTGACGGTCTTCGCGGGCGAGACCGGGGACGTGTCGGTGCGGGCGAGCTACGACAGCACACCGGGATTCGAACGCCACTTCGTCGGTCGCGCCACCGACTTCTTCAACTCACTCGACTACGAACTGCGCGACGGCCGCCCCGAGTTGCTCGACGTGCCCACCGACGCGCACGCCGGGGTCCGGATGAACTGGCTGCTGGTGCTCACGCGATCGGAGTGGGAGATCGACGGCACCGCGCACGCACCGGGCACACTGCTGGCCTTCGACTACGAGGCCTACCGGGCGGGCGACCGCGACGCGGCCGTGCTCTTCGCGCCCGATGCGCACACGAGCCTCGTCGACTACGCCTACACGCGTTCGCATCTCATCATCGTGAAGCTGCATGACGTGCACACCCGGGTCGAGGTACTCGAACTCGGCACCTGGCAGGCCGTGGACATGCCGGGTCTGCCCGACCTCGCCACGGTCTCGGTCCTCGACACCGATCCCGACGAGAGCGACGAGGTGTTCTGGTCGGCGACGTCGTTCACCGATCCGCCGAGTCTGCTCCACGGCCAGAGCGGCCGGGCTCCGGAGGTCATCAAACACAGCCCCGCGTTCTTCGACTCCGACGCGGTGACCGCCGAGCAGCACTTCGCGACGTCCGACGACGGCACGCAGGTGCCGTACTTCGTGGTGCGTCGGCGCGACGTGTCCCAGGGACCGACGCTGCTCTACGGCTACGGCGGATTCGAGAATGCCCTCACCCCGAGCTATCTCGCGATCGCCGGGCAGAGCTGGATCGAGCGCGGCGGGATCTACGTCATCGCCAACATCCGGGGCGGCGGCGAATACGGCCCGTCGTGGCACACCCAGGCGCAGAAAGCGGGACGGCACAAGGTGTACGAGGATTTCGCCGCCGTCGCGCGTGCCCTCGTCGACACCGGACTCACCACTGCGTCACAGCTGGGCGCCCAGGGCGGTTCCAACGGCGGGTTGCTCATGGGAGTGATGCTGACGCGCTATGCCGAGCTGTTCGGCGCTCTGGTCTGCCAGGTCCCGCTCATCGACATGAAGCGCTACCACCTCCTGCTGGCCGGGGCGTCGTGGATGGCCGAGTACGGCGACCCCGACGACCCCGAACAGTGGGAGTTCATGAAGCCGTTCTCGCCCTATCAGAACGTCGACGCGGACGCGACATACCCGCCCATCCTGGTCACGACGTCGACCCGCGACGATCGCGTCCACCCCGGTCACGCGCGCAAACTCGTTGCCCGCCTGGAGGAAACCGGTCACGACGTGCAGTACTACGAGAACATCGAGGGCGGCCACGGCGGCGCGGCGGACAACAAGCAGGCCGCGTTCAAATCGGCCCTGGCCTACGAGTTCCTCTGGCGGACACTGTCTCCCGAGGACTGACCGCTCCGGAAGACCACCACTGCCGCCGGCCGGACCGAGCGCTCGCCGACGACCAGCCCGGGACGGAGCAGCTCGGCGACGGTGCGGTCCGCGGAGGTGTCGTCGGTCGGATGGACGTCGACCGCCTCCATGGTGCGGGCATCGAAGTCGGCTCCGGGCGCGGGTGCGACGACGGCTCCCCCGCGGCCGACGATGAGGCGTTCGAGTCCGGCGCGCAACACCTCGAACGCGGGCCGGTCGGCTTCCGACGCCAAGACCGCGCACGTCGCCGCATCGGTGTGGAGCGCGAGGAGGTCGACCAGCAGCGCGGTGTCCACCCCGGCCGCCGCGGCCGGGGACTTCGCGGCGTCGACGAGCCGCTCGATCGTCCTGGTCTGCCGCGCGACCACGAGGGCGAGGTCGGACACCTGCTCGCCCAACTGCGCGAGCCCGTCGGTTCGCTCGGGCGCAGAGCCCTCCGGAGACGTCATTCCGCCAGCGTAATCAACTCCGTCGGCCAATCGTCCGGCACCGGCGAGACCGTCTGCGCTGCTAGCATCCCCGATCGTGGGCGTAATCGGGATCGACCTCGGAACCACCAACTCGGCGATGGCGAAGATCGACGCCGACGGCCGCCCGGAGGTGATCGTCGGACTGACCGGCGCACCGACCACCCCGTCGACGGTGTTGCTGACGTCGCCGACGGATCACGTCGTCGGCGAAGGGGCCCGCCGACAGGCCAGGCTCGACCCGGAGAACGTCTGCAGCCTGGTGAAGCGGCGGATGGGCGATGCCCAGTGGCGTTTCGTCGCGCACGGCCAGACGTGGTCGGCGCCGGCGATCTCGGCGCTCATCATCAAGTCGCTGATCTCCGACGCCACGTTCGCCGGCGAGCAGGTCGAGCGGGCCGTGATCACAGTGCCCGCCTACTTCGGCGACGAGGAGCGGCGCGCGACGATCCAGGCCGGCACCTACGCCGGCCTCGAGGTCGCGGGGGTCCTGTCCGAGCCGATCGCCGCCGCTCTGTCCTACGGCTTCAGCCGCCTGACCGACCCGCTGGCCAAGGGCACACCCGACGAGACGGTCCTGGTCTACGACCTCGGCGGCGGGACCTTCGATGCGACGGTCATCGAACTCGCCGACCGCCGGATCACCGTGCTCGCCGTCGACGGCGATCACCAGCTCGGCGGTGCCGACTGGGACGAGCGGTTGGCGCTGCACCTCTCGCGCACGTTCTGCGCCGAACACCCCGACGCCGAGGACCCGCTCGACGACTCGGCCGGCTCGCAGTCGCTCATCCTCGCCGCGGAGCGCGCCAAACACGAACTGACCGAGTCGGATTCGACATCGGTCATCGTCGCCCACGACGGCGCCCGGTCGGTCATCACGCTCACCCGGGCCGAACTCGAGGAACTCACCCGTCCGCTGTTGGCCCGGACCATCGAACTCACCCGGTCATGCCTGGCCGCCGCCGAACGCCGAGGCGTGTCAGCCGTCGACCGTGTCCTGCTCGTCGGCGGTTCGTCGCGGATGCCGATGGTCGCGCGGGAACTCGCCGCCGCACTGGGCACGACACCGGAACTGAACGACCCCGACCTCGCCGTCGCCCGCGGGGCAGCGATCTACGGCGAGAAGCTGGAGATCGAACGACTCGTCCGCGCCGACCTCACCACCCGCGGACGCCTGCGCGAGGACCGCGGTCTCGACGGCGTCGCACCGGCCGACCTCGACGAGTCCTGCACCCGGGTCGCCCACGCGTTCGCGCTGCCCGTCAGCAGTGTCCGCCGCATGCTCGAGGTCGTCGTGGACACGGTGGTCTCCCGCGGTTTCGGGGTCCTGGCGGTCAACGGCCACAACGGCGAACTCGAGGCCAGCTGGCTGGTCCAGCGGAATTCGACGCTCCCGATCCGGGTGCGACGGTCGTTCGGGACCATGCGACGCGACCAGTCCCGCATCGAGCTGGTCGTGCTGGAACAGCAGGGGCAGGCGACTTCCCCGAGACCGGAGGACGCCAAGGTCCTCATCGAAGGCGCGATCACCGACATCCCGCCCGGATACGACGAGGGCAGCGAGGTGTCGGTGACCTTCGAGATGGCCTTCGACGGCGTCCTGCACGTCACCGCGTTCCACGTCGATGCGCAGATCCCGCTCACGTTGTCGGCCAAAACCGGTGCCTCGCTGTCGAAATCGGAGGTCGAGCGGGAACTCGACCAGGTCCACCGCTCCCGGCGCCGCGACCACTGACGGCGTCCGCCGGAGGGGAGAGACCTGATGGAACCGTTTGTCGGCAACGACTATCGCAAACGTGTGCTCGCCGCGGTCGAGAAACGCGGAGGCCCGAGCGAATCGGATTCGTTCGAACTGTATGACCTCCCGATCGAGGAGGCCGAGCGGCTCGACGACGCCGCGGTGGCCGCCCGACTCGACGAGGTGTGGGCCTTCTGGCAGAAGCAACGCGACCACCCGAAGTACCGAATCCTGGTGGCCCGGTTGGTTGCCGAACACGACGAGCGGTCGGCGCCGTTGCGGCACAAGACCGGTCGGATCGCCGAGGCCCGTGCGGTGAGCACCCGACGCGAACTGCGCGATCAGCAGCGATTCGAACTCCTCGACAACGCGATCGCGCGGCTCAACGAGCGCTACGGCGGAATCCCGAGATCCAAGCGCGCCGGGCTGGACGAGATCGGCGCCATGGGCGGCCTCGATCCGGCCGAGATCGCCACCCGACTGCGGCGTCACCGCATCGTCGACGACGCCCCGCCCGCGTCGGCCGAACCCGCGCCGCCGCGGGTGTCCTTGTCGGCGCAGCAACGCGGTCAGATCGCCGACCTGCTCGCCGAGTTCGACCGACTCCGCGACGGCGATCCCACCCCGACGCTCCTGACCCTGCTACACCTCGACACCGACGCCGCCGCCGACCGCGGCGTCATCGAGTCGCGGGCCGTCGCGCTCAACGAACGAGCCCGTGAGCTCGCCGCCGGCCGCTTCCGCGCGGTCCTCGACGAGCTGCTGGTCCACGTACACGACGTCCTGCTCTCCGATCCCGTGCTGGCGCAGGAGTATCGGCAATCGGTCGTCGACGCCGTGACCGACCATCTCCGACCACGGGTCCGAGCCGCGGTCCTGGTCGAGGACGAACTGGGTGCGCAGGACCATGAGTTCCTGCTCGACGAGGCCCGCACCCGCGGACTCGGCACACGCGATGCGCGCACCGTGATCGCCGGACTCGCCGCCGAATTCGGAGCAGCCGTGAGCCCACCGGCCGGCCCCCCGCCGTCGGCCGAGCCACCCACGCCGCCGAAGCGGTTGTGGGAGAACGATCTCCGCGCCGCCCGCGCCGCCTTGCGCGACGGCCTGCCCGTCCGGGCGCGTGCGGCCATCGCCGATGCGCGTGCCGGAGCCGGCGACGATGCCGCGGCGCTCCGGCAGATCGCGGCGGTCGCCGACGAGGTCGAACGGGTCATCGCGCAGGCGGTGGCGGACTCCCGCCGGGCCCGGGACCTCGCGGACGAGATGCGCCACGTCGCGGCGCTCGAACTGCTGGAGGACGTGTTCCGGCGAGCCCGGGACATCGACCGTCTTCCCGACTCGGGCGGGTCGCTCCAGGCCCGCCTCGAGGCGTCGCGAGACATCGTCGCCCAGGCGGGCGAGATCGCGCGGTCGGCATCCGCGAGCAACCCGGCGAGCCTCACCGCCGCTGCCGAGATGCGACTTCGGATCACCGATCACGAGGGCCTCAACTCGGCGGCAACGGTGCTGACCGTGGAGCCGCCGCGCAACGTCCGGTTCGTCGCCGAGAGTGGTGCGATCACCGTCTCCTGGGATCCGTCCGCGACGGAGTCGGTGACCTACCGCGTCGTGCGCATCGGGTTCGACGGGTCGACCCGGACGCTCGGCCGCACCGCGGGGACCGAACTCTCCGACGGCAGTCGGCCCGACCCGGTGCCGCCGGTGTACGAGGTCACCGCCGTGCTGGCCGGAAACCAGTCCGCCCCCGCCCGCTCCGACGC
>NZ_SCOC01000049.1:0-28409 GCF_005502615.1 Gordonia sp. ALPHA1B1
CCCCCGCCCTCGCCGCCCCGGTGGAGAAGGTCCGCGGCGCGTTGTTGCGGTATCGCGTCCTCGCCTGGATCACCGGCGTGTGGTTGCTGCTGCTCGTCGTCGAACTCGTCCTGACCTACGGCTACGACAACCACGCTCTGGACTTCGTACCGTTCGTGCACGGCTGGGTGTACTTCGTCTACCTGATCATGGCCATCGACCTCGCTATCAAGGTCCGCTGGAGCGTCGGCAAGACCATCATCACCGCGATCGCGGGCACCATCCCCTTCCTGTCCTTCTGGTTCGAGCACAAGCGCACCAAGGAAGTGAAGGCGCAGTTCAACCTCTGATCTTCTCGCGCTGGTCGGCCGTTCACCCGGGTCGGGCTGACTGGACCCCGTGCGGATCGTCCAGCTCGCGAACTTCTACGGCGGCCGCTCCGGCGGTCTGCGCACCGCGGTGGACCGCTGGGGCGCCGGGTATGCCGGGGCCGGTCACGACGTCGTCCTGATCGTTCCCGGCGCCGATCCCGGCGAGGAGACGCTGAACTCTGGGGTCACGCGGATCACCGTGGCCGCACCGCGGATTCCCGCCTCGGGCGGCTACCGCCTGGCGTCGGCCCGCCGCGTCGCCGACGTCCTCGCCCATCTCCGTCCCGACGCCCTCGAGGTGTCCGACCGCCTCACCCTGCGCGGCTTCGGCCGGTGGGCTCGCAGGCGAGACATCCATTCGACGATGGTGTCCCATGAACGCCTCGACCGGCTGCTCGGCCAGGTCATGCCCGGCCGCTCCGCACGTGCACTGGCCGACCGCGCGAACGCGGCCACCGCCCGTGACTACGACACCGTCGTGTGCACCACCGACTTCGCCGCCGCGGAGTTCAATCGAGTGAGGGCGACCAACGTCGTCCGCGCCCCGCTCGGCGTCGACCTCGATGTCTTCGACCCACGGCACCTCGACCCGAACCTGGGCGCACGGTGGTCCGACGGCACCAGTGCGCTCATCGCCCACTGCGGACGCCTCTCGGTGGAGAAGCGCGCCGACCGCAGCATCGCCGCGCTCGGCAGACTCCATCGGTCGGGAACGCCGGCGCACCTGGTGATCGCGGGCGACGGGCCGATGCGAGCCCCGCTGCAGCATCTGGCCCGCGGATTGCCCGTGACCTTCCTGGGCCATCTCTCCGAGCGGAGTCAGGTCGCCGCCCTCCTCGCCAGCGCCGACATCTCCCTCTCCCCCGGTCCGCACGAGACCTTCTGCCTCTCCGCGCTGGAATCACTGGCCGCCGGCACACCGGTCATCGGGTCGCAGTCGTCGGCGGTCGCGACCCTGGTCGACGACACGTGTGGCGCGGCTGCCGAGGACTCCGGCCCGGGCTTCGCGAGCGCGATCCGGCAGGTCCTCAGCCTCCCCCGCGTCGACCGCGAACGGGCGGCGCGTCATCGAGCGACCCAGTACCCCTGGCCCGACTCGGTCGCGCGGATGTTGGGAGTCCACGCGGGCTGCTGAGCGCCCCTCTGCTTCGCCCCGTGCACAGGCGATGCATTTCGACGCCCGGTCGACGGGATCGAGCGCACAATTGAAACTGTACCGTCTGGACGGTATAGTTATATGTGATCCGGGAAGTCCCCGGGACATCGAGCACGGAGGGTCCGATGGCACGCACGTCCGGGCGGAGTGCTGCCGACACCCGACGGTTGATCCTCGACGCCGCGGCCCGGCTGATTGCGCGACACGGTGCCGCCGTGTCCGTCTCCGAGATCGCCGCCGCGGCCGGGGTGTCGAAGGGCGGACTGCTCTACCACTTCCCCGCCAAGGACGGCCTGCTCGAAGAACTCGCGGCGGACCTGATGGCCCAGTTCCGGTCGAACGTCGAACGGACCGCCGACGAGGAGGACGACGCGCCGGGACGGCTGACCAGGGCCTACATCCGGGTGAGTTTCGCCGACGCGCGAGACTCCGCCGGCCTGCGCGACCAGATCGCGCTGGCCGCCAGCCTGATGTACGAACCGGGCCCGGCCGCGCTCGCCCAGCAGGACGCCGATCACTGGCGTGCCGCGCTGTCCGACGACGGTCTCGACCCGGCGGTCACGCGGCTGATCATCGCGGCCGCCGACGGCTCGAACACCGCTCCCCTGTGGGGAGCCGTCCTCGACGACACCGAACGGGCCGCCCTCGAAGCAGACCTCATCGCTCTCACCCACACACACGCAAAGAAGGGATCATGACCGACATCACCTACCGCCCCTACCGTTCCACCGACGCCGAAGACGTCAAGAAGATCATCGACGAGGCGTTCTACATCCACCGCTACGTCCACGGACAACACGTCCTGGACGCGGCACTCGAGGTCTACCTCCGCGAGCAACTCGTCGCGAGTACCTGGAGTCGCGTCGCGGTGAAGGACGGCCGCGTGGTGGGAATCATCCTGGGACGGATCGACGGCGAGCCACATCTCGGCGAGCGGACGAAGAACCGCGCGCTGCTCTGGGCGCATACCGCCAGAGCTGCGATTCTCGGACTGCCCCAGTGGAAGTCGCTGCGGGCCCTGTTCGCTTTCGAGTCGGTGGCCCACCGGCTCGGCGCCGCGACGGGCACGTCGCTCGACGACGAACTGACCCTGTTCGCCGTCGCCTCGACGACGCGCGGACACGGCGTCGGAGCGGCGCTGTACGGCGCGTTCCTCGACCATCTCCGAAGCCGCGGCCGCTCCGACTTCCACCTGTACACAGACTCGCTGTGCACCTTCGGATTCTACGAGCGGCAGGGCATGTCACGTGCCGGCGCCGACGATATGGACATCCTGCTCGACGGCGAACCGCACACGCTGGGGGTCTACATCTACACCGGCGCCGCGAGCTGATCGGAGTCCGGACGCCGACGCAAGGGGGGTCAGCCCGCGAGCGCCCGCAGCGCCGGAACCAACTGCGCCAACGCTTTTCCGCGGTGACTGAGCCCGTCCTTCTCCGCCGGCGACAGCTCCGCCGCGGACCGGCCGTCGGCGATCTCGTCGTCCGGGGCGAACAACGGGTCGTACCCGAAACCGTGCGGCCCGCGCTCCTCCCGCAGGACCCGCCCACGCCACTCGCCGCGCACCACCGTCTCCGTCCCGCCCGGCAGCACGAGCGCGCAGGCCGAGACGAACGCGGCGCCGCGTCGTTCGTCCGGGGTGTCCGACAGCTGGGCGAGCAGCAGCGCGTTGTTGGCCGGGTCGTCCCCGTGCCGGCCCGACCAACGCGCCGACAGCACGCCCGGCATGCCGTTCAGGGCATCGACCGCGATACCGGAATCATCCGCGAGACATGGGATTCCGATGGCCTTTGCACCCGCGCGGGCCTTGATCAGCGCATTGTCCTCGAAGGTGGCACCGGTCTCGGGTTCCTCCGGGTACTCGGCCACGGCGTCGAGACCGATGACCTCCACCCTGGTGATTCCCGCGGCGTCGACGACGCGCTGGAGCTCGGCGAGCTTCTTGCCGTTGCGGCTCGCGAGAAGCACCGAGGACATCAGGCCCGTCCGGGAAGTTCGCCGGGGTACGGCTCGGCGAGTACGGCTCGCTGCGCCTCGAACAGCTTCTCGGTTCCGATCGCGGCCACGTCGAGCAGCGCATCGAGCGTCGAGCGCGGGAACGTCGCACCCTCGCCGGTGCCCTGCACCTCGACGAGCGTGCCGGCGTCGGTCGCCACGACGTTCATGTCCACCTCGGCGCGCGAATCCTCTTCGTAGGGAAGGTCGAGTCGGACGCGGCCGTCGACGACCCCCACGCTGACCGCGGCGATCGCGCACGAAAGCGGTTGCGGGTCGGACAGTTTGCCCGCGGCACGCAGGTAGGTGATCGCGTCCGCCAGCGCGACATAGGCACCGGTGATGGCTGCGGTGCGGGTACCGCCGTCAGCCTGCAGGACGTCGCAGTCCAGGGCGATGGTGTTCTCGCCCAGGGCACCGAGATCGACGCACGCACGCAGCGACCGGCCGATGAGTCGACTGATCTCGTGGGTGCGACCACCCACCCGGCCCTTGACCGATTCACGTGACGACCGGTCGTGGGTGGCGGCGGGCAACATCGCGTACTCCGCGGTCAGCCAGCCCAAGCCTGAACCACGACGCCACGGCGGGACACCCTCGGTGACACTCGCGGTGCACATCACCCGCGTCTTGCCGAATTCCACCAGGACCGAACCCGCCGGATGGCTGGTGAAACCGCGGGTGAACGTGATGGGACGGAGTTCGTCGTCGGCTCTGCCGTCAGCTCGTGTGGTCACGGGTCTCACTGTAACGACCGGCGCGGACACGACAGCTAGGTGAGGTCGAAGACCTGTCCCTGGCTGACGAGCTCCGTCGGACCGGAGAACGTGCTGCGGGCCTCGGCGAGGATCTCCGCCGAATCGGACCACGGGGCGACGTGGGTGATCGCGAGTGTTCGGACGTTCGCCTTGGTCGCGGCCTCCCCCGCCTCGATGCCCGACATGTGCAGATCCGGTGGGCGCTCCGAGGGCGCATGGGTCCACGACGCCTCGCACAGGAACAGGTCGGCGTCGGCCGCGAGGTCGATGAGTTCGTCGCACGGCGCGGTGTCTCCGCTGTAGGCGATGACCTGGCCGTCGGGACCGGTGATCCGCAGACCGAAGGTGTCGGGCGGATGATTGACGTTCATCGCCCGGATTCGCATCCCGCCCAGGGTGATCTCCTGGTCGTCGCTCCACTCGTGGACGTCGAAGGTGTCGGTGATGTCGTCGAGCTGTCCGGGGAATTCCGACGACCCGTAGCCGATCCGGAGGGCGGTGCCGGGTGGGCCGTAGAGCGGCGCCCGCCGCCGTGCCGGCTGTGGTGCGTACCGACGCCAGACGAGCATCGCGGGCAGATCGAGGCAGTGATCGGCGTGGAGATGACTGAGGACGACGGCGACATTGTTGGGGTCGGTGACGCGCTGCAGTTCGCCGAAGACACCCGGGCCGCAGTCCACGAGGACCGGTTGTTCACCGGGTACGGAGAGCAGGTAGCCGGAGCACGCGGCTCCCGGTCCGCCCACACTGCCCGAGCACCCGAGGACCGTGAGACGCATAGGCCCCACTGTGCCACGATTCCGCGCGCGGGCGGCGGCATACGGGTCACAAGTGCGCGGCGATGCGCGGTTGACCCCTCACACGTGCTGCACGGCTCCGATCACCGGCCCCAGGAATCGGTTCGACAGTTTCGCGAAGAGCTCCGGGTCACCGGTCGCCTGGAAGACGCGGGTGGCGTCGCGGCCGGTGTGCGGGTGCAGCAGGTCGGCCTCGGTGAGGACCCGGAAGAGGTCTTTCGCCGTCTCCTCCGCGCTCGACACCAGGGTGACCTCGTCGCCCATCGCCAGCTGGATGACCCCGGACAGCAGCGGGTAGTGGGTGCAGCCGAGGACCACGGTGTCCACGCCGGCCTGCTGCAGTGGTTCGAGGTAGCCCTGCGCGAGCCCGAGGATCTGTCGGCCGCTGGTGATCCCGCGTTCGACGAAGTCGACGAACCGCGGACAGGGCACCGCGGTGATCACCGCATCGCGTGCCGCCGCGAACGAATCCTGATATGCCCGTGAGAAAATCGTCGCCTCGGTGCCCAGCACGCCGATTCGGCCCGTCTTGGTGGCGACCACCGCGCGGCGCACCGCCGGCAGCACGACTTCGATGACCGGGATGGGGGCGTATCGCTCGCGCGCGTCGCGGAGGCAGGCGGCCGAGGCGGTGTTGCAGGCGATGACGATGGCCTTGACCCCTCGCTCGGCGAGGTCGTCGCCGATCGCGAGGGCGTGGCGTCGGATCTCGGGGATCGTCAGCGGACCGTACGGCCCGTTGGCCGTGTCTCCGATGTAGACGATGTCCTCGTCCGGCAACAGATCGATGATCGCGCGCGCCACCGTCAGTCCCCCGACACCCGAGTCGAAGATCCCGATGGGTGCGTCCTGGCCGCCCGCCGGGATTATGGCGCGACCCCCGGTGCGGTGACCGCCGGCTTCCGTCGATCCCGGGCCGCGAGTGCCCACGCCGCGAACACGCCGGCGATCGCGCCGAACAGGTGGGCCTGCCAGGAGACCAGGGGATCCGAGGGCAGGACGCCCCACAGGATCGATCCGTACACGAGGAACAGCACAAGGCCGCCGAGGATCTGCCACAGATCGCGGTTGAACAGGCCGCGGACGATGAGGAAGGTGAGCCAGCCGAACACGATGCCCGACGCCCCGACGGTGATCGAGTACGGCGCTGCGAACAGCCACACACCGACCCCCGACACCACCCAGATGATGCCGGTGACGATGAGGAACCGCCGCGTCATCAACACGAGAAAGCACAGCACCGCGCCGGGCATCAGGTTGGCGAACAGGTGTTGCCAGTCGCCGTGCAGCATCGGCGCCCACAGGATGCCGTCCAGTCCGTCGACCTGTCGTGGTTCGATGCCGTTCTGGTCGAGGTCGTAGTGGGTCGCCACGTCGATGGCCTCGATGACGAACAGCACCGCGACGATGCACGCGGTGATGATCGCCGAACGCAGCCACAGCGGACGCGCGCGTCGCGCGGGCTGCTGCCCGACCGGCGGGGTGTACGAGCTCATGGCTGGAAAGTCCTCGGTAGCGGGGTCAGGCCCAGAGCTGGCCTTCGAGTGCCTGCTCCGCGTCGTCGAGACTACCTTCGTACGCCCCGGTCGACAGATACTTCCATCCCGCGTCGGGCACGACGAAGCCGATGTCGGCGCGGGTCCCGGCCTTCAGTGCCCGTCGGCCGATACCACGCGCGGCCTGCAGGATCGCACCGGTGGAGATCCCCGCGAAGATGCCCTCGAGGTCGATCAGTTCCCGCACCCGCGCGACCGCGTCGACGCCGGTCACCGAGAAGCGGCGGGTCAGCACCGAGTCGTCGTAGAGCTCGGGGATGAAACCCTCGTCGATGTTGCGCAGGCCGTAGACCTCGTCGCCGTACCGGGGTTCGGCGGCGACGATCTCGATATCGGGGTTGCGTTCGCGCAGGAACCGCCCGACGCCCATCAGCGTTCCGGTCGTGCCGAGCCCGGCGACGAAGTGGGTGATCTCGGGCAGGTCGGCGTACAACTCGGGGCCGGTGCCCTCGTAATGCGCCGCGACGTTCGCCGCGTTGCCGTACTGGTAGAGCATCACCCAGTCGGAATTGTCCGCGGCGAGGCCCTTGGCCACCGCGACCGCGGTGTTGGAGCCGCCCGCCGCGGGTGAGGAGATGACCTGCGCGCCGAACATCCGCAACAGCGAACGGCGTTCCTCCGAGGTGTTCTCGGGCATCACGCAGATCAGTTGGTAGCCCTTGAGTTTCGCCGCCATCGCGAGCGAGATGCCGGTGTTGCCGCTTGTGGGTTCGAGGATCGTCGAGCCCGGCCGCAGCAACCCGTCGCGTTCGGCCTGTTCGATCATCCGCAGCGCGGGGCGGTCCTTGATGGATCCGGTCGGGTTCCGGTCCTCGAGCTTGGCCCACAGGCGGACGTGCGGGCCCTCGTCGGAGTCGTCCCAGCGCGGCGAGAGCCGTTGCAGACCGATGAGCGGGGTGTTGCCGACCGAGTCGATCAGGGAGTCGTAGCGGGCCACGCTCAGCCGCCGGCGACCGCGGGCAGGATGGTCACCTCGTCACCGTCGTCGATCGGGGTGTCGAGGCCGCCGGAGAAACGCACGTCCTCGTCGTTGACGTAGATGTTGACGAACCGGTGCAGTTTGGCGGTGCCGTTCTCGTCGGGCGCGACGAGTCGTTCCTTCAGCCCGGCGTTGCCCGTCTCGAGGTCGTCGATCAGGGCGGCCAGCGTCGAACCCGACCCCTCGACGCGCTTCTCCCCGCCGGTGTGGGTACGCAGGATCGTCGGGATGGATACGGTGACAGACATTCTCAGCTCCTGATCTCGATCTCTTCTTCGGTGACCGCACCGTCGACGATGCGATAGCTACGGATCTCGGCGGTCTCGGGGTCGCGCGTGGACACCAGCACGTAATGGACGCCGGGCTCGCCGGCGTAGGAGATGTCGGTGCGGCTCGGGTACGCCTCGGTGGCGGTGTGCGAGTGGTAGATCACGACGGGTTCCTCGTCACGGCGGTCCATCTCCCGCCACACCGCGAGCTGCTCGGCCGAGTCGAAACGGTAGAAGGTCGGCGACCGCTCGGCGTTGATCATCGCGATGAAACGCTTCGGATCGTCGGAACCCTCCGGCCCGGCGATCACCCCGCAGGCCTCGTCGGGGTGGTCGGCGCGCGCGTGCGCGACCATGGCGTCGACCAGCTCCTGCCCGATCTTCAGCATCGGTGTCGCATTCTCCTGTCCACACGTGTCCGCACCCGGGAACCCCGGGTTCCCCGAGGCGCAACATCGTCGCCGCGGCACCTATTCCGTTCGCCGTCCCGACGACCCCCGGTCAGCGGAATGCCGACGGCGCCGTCTGTGCGTAGGTGGGGATCGATGCGACCGGTTCCGCCGCGAGGACCGCGTTCACGATCGCCCGCTGGACGACGTCGGCCGCGGCCCGGCACACCTCGGCGACTACCGCGACGTCGGCATGCATACCCGCCGGCGCCGGCATCGGTGTCGCCGGCCGGACCGCGCCCGTGGCGATGCCGAAGATCGTGTCACCGTCGAGCGGGGAGTGCGCGGGCCTGATCGCCCGCCCGAGACCGTCGTGTCCGGCCATCGCCAGCCGCTTGGTCATCGGCGCGTCGAGCACGGCATCGGTGGCCACGACACCGATCGTCGTGTTGAGCACGGTGTGCTTCGCCGCGAGGTCGGCGAGCGAGTCGATGTCGGCGGCCGATGGCCGGCGCAACCCGAGGCGGCCCAGTTCGGTCTCGCCGAGGTCCCACGGCAGCCCGGTCTGCGGGTCGATGACCGCCCCGACCGGGTTGGCGACCATCAGTGCGCCGACGGTGATGCCGGCCGCGGGACCGGCGTCGAACGTCATCGACGCCGTTGCGACCCCGCCCTTGAGCGCGCCGGCCCGGGCGCCGACACCCGCACCCACACACCCGACGGCGAATTCCGTGTCCGCCGCGCGGACCGCGTCCACTCCGAAGTCCGCGTCGGGTCGGTGGTCCCAGGCACCGACGGGGAGGTCGAAGATCACCGCGGCGGGGACGATCGGCACCACGTGCCCGCGGTCGTCGAGCGGGAGTCCGATCCCGTCGGCCTCCAGCGCGCGCATGACCCCGTCGGCGGTGGCCAGTCCGTAGGCACTACCTCCGCTGAGCACGATGGCGTGCGCGGTCTGGACCGTGTTCGACGGGTCGAGGAGATCGGTTTCGCGGGTGCCCGGACCGCCACCGCGGACGTCGACGGCGGCGATGGCGCCCGGCGCCGACACCCGTACGACGGTGGTCCCGGTGGCCCACCCGTGACCGTCGGGGGCCTCCGGTGCACCGGCGACCCGGGCGTCGGGGTCGACGCGGTGCGCGTGCCCGACGGCGAGGCCGGCGATGTCGGTGATGCGATTGCCGGCCGGGGCCGGTCGGCCGAGTGTGCTCACGAGACCCCTGACGTCGAAGCGGACGAAGTTCCCGAACGGAACCCTAATGGTGTGTCTCGGAAACAGGTGGCCGGTATCCGGTGGAGCGATCGGTGGTCTGGCAAGGCGGAGGAGGGAGGGATAGCGGAGCTATCTCGACCGACGACAACGCAGCCAGGCGCCGATCGAGCGCCGGAGACCAGTCGCTTATTTCCGAGACACACCACTAGTCACATCAGGGCTTCGACGAGGAGGTCCTGCATCACCGTGAGCCAGTGGTAGACGTCGAGATGCGCCGCATGCGGGTGGTCGGGCGGCAACTGCTCGGGCGTGTCCTCGGAGATCCCGAGCATCGCGCCGAGTGCCAGTCGCACGTCGTTGAGCGAGGTGAGCCACGCCGCGGCCTCGTCGGGAGTCAGGGCGAAGTCCCCGCCCCCGGCCGGCAGGGTGTCGAGCAACACCCGGGCGGCGCCCAGCTTGGCGTCGATGATCTGTGGTTCGTGAACGCTCCGCAGCGCCGAGTTCAGTTCGCCGTTGACGACCTCGGCGGAGAGTTCGTCGTCCTGGTCGGGCCGGTGGAAATCCGGGAGGAGACGGCCCAGGGTCACATCGTCGGGTGCCTGCGAGTGCCCGACGTCGATACCGGTCAGCCTCGCGAGGTCGTCGCGGGGCGCGGAATCGGCTCGTTCGGTGAGCAATTCGCACATCGACGTGACCATCGACGCGAGCAGCTCTGCTTCGTGCGCGTCGAGTTGCGATGCGATGCGCATCGTCTCGCCGCGCCCCTTGCGTTTCCAGGTGCGCACGCGTCCCAGTGTGCCTGCCGCGCCGCGAAGGCCGCCCGACCGGTTCGGAGTCGTCCACGGCCGGTCCGGGTCACGAATCCCGCTGCATCGTCGCCCACAGGCCCGCGGCGTGCAGCTTCGCGACGTCGGCCTCGACCTTTTCTCGGTCCCCGGAGGAGACCACTGCCCTGCCCTCGGTGTGGACCTGCATCATCAGTTCGTTGGCGCGGGACTCGGAGTAGCCGAAGATCTTCTGGAAGACGAAGGTGACGTACCGCATCAGATTGACCGGGTCGTCCCACACGATCGTCATCCAGGGCTTGTCGAGTCCCGCCGCGCCGTCGGCGACCTCTGGTTCGGCAACCGCCGTACCGCCGGGGGTAGCCTCGTGCGCACGAGTTTCGTCAGGCGCCATGAGGACAGGGTAGGCGATTGTGAGCAACGACAACACCGCGCTGCTGACCGATCAGTACGAACTGACGATGGTCGCAGCGGCACTTCGCCACCCGGTTGCGCACCGCCAGTGCGCATTCGAGGTCTTCGCGCGCCGCCTCCCCGACGGCCGGCGCTATGGCGTGGTGGCCGGAACCGGCCGCGTTCTCGACGAGCTCGCGGCGTTCCGGTTCGGCGACGAGGAGATCGCCGTGGTCGAGCGATTCCTCGACGCGGACACGGTGGCCTGGCTGCGGGACTATCGGTTCTCCGGTGACATCGACGGCTACCGGGAGGGCGAACTCTACTTCCCCGGTTCGCCGATCCTCACCGTCCGCGCGCCCTTCGCGGAGGGGGTCCTCCTCGAGACCCTGATCCTCTCGATCCTCAACCACGACAGCGCGATCGCGTCGGCCGCGGCACGCATGGTCAGCGCGGCGGGGTCGCGCCCGATCATCGAGATGGGCTCGCGGCGCACCCATGAGCGCGCCGCGGTCGCCAGTGCGCGCGCCGCCTACATCGCCGGTGTCGCCGCCACCTCGAACCTCGAGGCGGCCCGGAGCTTCGGCGTACCCAGCGCGGGCACCGCCGCCCACGCCTTCACCCTCGGTTTCACCGGCCCGGACGGGCCCGACGAGAAGGCCGCGTTCGCCGCGCAGATCGAGGCCCTCGGGATCGGTACCACGCTGCTGGTCGACACCTACGACATCACCCAGGGCGTGCGCAACGCCATCGAGGTGGCCGGCCCCGGACTCGGTGCCGTGCGCATCGACTCCGGCGACCTCGGGGTGCTGGCGCGCCAGGTCCGCGCGCAACTCGACGACCTGGGCGCGACGGAGACGAAGATCGTCGTGTCCGGTGATCTCGACGAGTACGCGATCGCCTCGCTGCGCGCCGAGCCGGTCGACACCTACGGGGTCGGGACGTCCCTGGTCACCGGGAGCGGGGCGCCGACGGCGGGGATGGTGTACAAACTCGTCGAGGTCGACGGCCTGCCGGTGGCCAAACGGGCGAGTCACAAGGAGTCGCGCGGCGGCGCCAAGTCGGCCGTGCGGGCGGCCCGGTCGAGCGGCACGATCGTGGAGGAGATCGTGTATCGCGCCGACGGCACCCGCCCCGCGCCGGACGGGCTCGGCATCCGGGACCTGCAGATCCCGCTCGTCCGCGGTGGGACGCCCGTGGCGTCGCTGCCCACTCTCACCGATGCCCGCGCGCACCTCGCGGCCGGCCTGGTCAGCTTGCCCTGGGAGGGTCTCGGCCTGTCCCATGGAGATCCCGCGGTGCCGACCCGCTACGAGCTCGGCTGACCGCACCCCGACGCCCGGAACCGATGTCCCCCGACGACAGGAGAATTGGATGAGCGCCGAACGCAGCGACGGCACCCGTCCCGCCGACGCGCTGATCGTCGTCGACGTACAGAACGACTTCTGCGAGGGCGGCGCCCTCGGGGTGAACGGTGGCGCCGCGGTCGCACGGGCGGTCACGTCGATCCTCGACGAATACCAGACCGTCGTCGCGACCCGCGACTATCACATCGACCCCGGTGCGCACTTCTCCGACGACCCCGATTACGTCGACACCTGGCCACCGCACTGCCGCGTCGGCACCGACGGTGTCGCGTTCCACCGCGAATTCGACGCCGCGGCGGCGCACGAGGTCTTCTCCAAGGGCGAGTACAGCGCCGCATACTCCGGCTTCGAGGGCGCGGCCGCCGACGGCTCCACCCTCGCCGTGTGGTTGCGGGAACGGAAGGTGAAGTCGGTCGACATCGTCGGCATCGCCACCGACCACTGCGTGCGCGCGACCGCGCTCGACGCCGTGGAGGCCGGCTTCACCACCCGGGTCCTCCTCAACTTCACCGCCGGTGTCGCGCCCGAGACGACGTCGAAGGCTCTCTCGGCGCTGCGGCAGGCGGGTGTCGAACTCGTGGGCGACCTGCTCTACGACGGGTCGAGTCGGACCGGGTAGCAGCGCCGTGGTCCCGACCACGATCCCGATCTCGACAGCGGGAACCGACCGGGCCCGCGATACGTCTGAAAGAACACCGTTCCCGCGCACGGCGAACCCAGCAAGGACAACCGGAACACACCTCATGCCCAACACACCCCCGGTGACCGACCTTCTCGACGCGGCGGTCACCGCACTCGGCGGTCGCCGCCGCGACGGTCAGGTCGCGATGGCCTCCGCGGTGGCGCATGCCATCGACACCGGCGAGCATCTCGCGGTCCAGGCCGGCACCGGCACCGGCAAGTCGCTGGCCTACCTCGTGCCGGCCATCCGGCACGCCGTCGAGAGCGGCCGCACCGTCGTGGTGTCCACCGCGACGATCGCGTTGCAGCGCCAGCTCATCGAGCGCGATCTCCCCCGCCTGGCCAAGGCGCTGAAGAAGCCGATCGGCCGCGAGCCCACCTTCGCGATTCTCAAAGGGCGCGGAAACTATCTGTGCCTGAACAAGATCCACTCCGGTACCGCCGACGAGCCGGACACCGAGCTGTTCGACCCGTTCGAGCTGTCGCGCACCGGCCGGGAGGTCACGCGTCTGCGGGAGTGGAGCAGCGAGACCGAGACCGGCGACCGGGACGACCTCGTCCCCGGCGTCTCCGACCGGTCGTGGCGGCAGGTCAGCGTCACCGCCCGCGAGTGCCTGGGCGCGGCCAACTGCTCCTACGGCGAGGACTGCTTCGCCGAGCAGTCCCGCCGTCGGTCCGGGAAGGTCGACGTGGTGGTGACCAACCACGCGCTGCTGGCCATCAACGCCACGAGCCCGGCCAACGTCTTGCCCGAGCACGACGTCGTCGTCATCGACGAGGCCCACGAGCTCGTCGACCGGATGACGTCGGTGGCCACCGACGAACTGTCGGCGGCCTCGGTGGCGCTCGTCGCACGCCGGTGCGGGAAGCTCGTCGACGAGGAGACCGCCGACGCCCTCCTGGGCGCCGGTGAACAGCTGGGCGAATTGCTCGACAACGCGCCGATGCGCCAGTGGACCGGCCTGCCGTCCGACGCCACCGCTGTCCTCGTGATGCTGCGGGACCGGCTGTGGCAGGCGCGCACCGCGATCGGACCGGTACGGATGGCCGGCGCCGACGACGGCGCGACGGCCGCCCGCTCGGCGGCCCTGACCTCACTCGAGGACATGCACGACACCGTCGTCCGCGTACTCGGTGCGTTCGACGAACCCGACGAGGCGAAGCGGCGCGACGTCGTGTGGGCGTCACTGGACACCTCACGCCGCGGGGCCGAGCCCCGGCCCATCCTGCACATCGCACCCCTGTCGGTCGGCGGCCTGCTCCGGGCCTCCCTGTTCGGCGACGCCACGGTCATCCTGACCTCGGCGACCCTCACGATCGGCGGCTCCTTCGACGCCCTCGCCGCGACCTGGGGACTCCCGGCGTCGGGGCGCGGGACCGACCGTCCGGTGACAGACGAGACGAGCCCCGCAGCGGGGTCGAGCACAGCCGACGTCACCGCCAGCGGGAAGGCGGTCCCGTCCGATTCGGGTTCGGCACGCTGGACCGGCCTCGATGCCGGCTCGCCCTTCGACTATCCGCGGTCGGCGATCCTCTACGTCGCACGTCACCTCCCCCGACCCGACCGCTCGGGCATCTCGTCGCGGACGATGGACGAGATCGCCGAGCTCGTGAACTCCGCCGGCGGACGCACGCTCGGTCTGTTCTCCTCGATGCGCGCGGCGCGCGAAGCCGCCGACGCGATCCGCGACCGCACCGACCACCCGGTGCTGTGTCAGGGCGACGACACGACGTCCACCCTGGTCCGGCGGTTCGCCGACGACCCGGCGACCTGCCTGTTCGGCACCTTGTCCCTGTGGCAGGGGGTCGACGTGCCGGGCCCGTCGTTGAGCCTCGTGCTCATCGACCGCATCCCCTTCCCTCGTCCCGACGATCCGCTGCTGACCGCCCGGCAACGTGCGGTCGACGCGCGCGGCGGCAACGGATTCCTGTCGGTGGCGGCCAACCACGCCGCACTGTTGCTCGCCCAGGGCGCCGGCCGCCTGCTGCGTTCGGTCGACGACCGCGGGGTCGTCGCGGTCCTCGACTCCCGACTGGCCACGGCGGGGTACGGCGGCTATCTGCTCGCGTCCCTGCCCCCGATGTGGCGTACCACCGACCCCGCGGTCGTCCGTTCGGCCCTGGCGCGATTGACCGATCCCGCCCGTTCGGTGGGCTGACCTCGACCGACCCCGCCGCGCCCGGCCCGCCCGACACGGCGGGCGATCCATGACAAGACAATCCCGTCCGCGGGGCACTAGGTTGGGTACCGGTGATACCAACGAAGGCGAGACCGACAGCGCACCCCGGCCACTCACGGGAGCTGACGACAGGAGGCTCCACGTGATCGGGCGCATGGGTATCGACGACATCGCACCCCTTGTGTCAGCGGGCCAGCAACCTGCCAAAGCCGTTGTGGGAGAATACTTCCCGGTCAGCACCACGGCCTGGCGCGAAGGACACGACGCGCTCGGCGTCACACTGCACGTCGAGGCTCCGCGACGCGGGCCGTTCGATGTCCGGATGGTTCCCGCGCCGGAACCGGACACCTTCAACGCAGCCTTCGTCCCCGACGCCGTCGGATTCTGGTCGTACCGGATCGAGGCCTGGAGCGACCCGTACGCCACGTGGCGTTCGGCCGTTCTGAAGAAGCTCGACGCCGGGCAGGGCGCCGCCGACCTCGCCAACGACATCGAGACCGGCGCGCGGGTACTGGACACCGCAGCCGACCTGGTCGCCGGTGATGACCGAGAACTCCTGCTCGACGCCGCGCGCCAGCTCCGCGCACGTCGTCGCCGTGTCGAGAACCGGGTGGGTCTGGCGGTCTCCGACGAGGTCGTCGAACTGCTGACCGCCCATCCCGTCCGGGAGCTCGTCACCAAGAGTCGTACCTACCGGGTGTGGGTCGATCGCAAGCGCGCACTGTTCGGCTCGTGGTACGAACTGTTCCCGCGCTCGACCGGCGGCTGGGACGGTGAGGGCAATCCCGTCCACGGCACGTTCCTCACCGCCGCCCAGGATCTGCCGCGCGTCGCGGACATGGGCTTCGATGTCGTCTACCTGCCGCCGATCCACCCGATCGGCGAGATCAACCGCAAGGGCCCCAACAACACCCTCGTCGCGGGACCCGAGGATGTCGGTTCGCCGTGGGCCATCGGATCATCCGACGGCGGGCACGACGCCATCCATCCCCTGCTCGGCACCGAGGAGGACTTCGAGTACTTCGTCGGCCGGGCTCGCGAACTCGGCCTCGAGGTCGCGCTCGATCTGGCCCTGCAGTGCGCACCGGATCATCCGTGGGCGCTCGAGCATCCGGAGTGGTTCACCACCCAGCCCGACGGCACCATCGCCTTCGCGGAGAACCCGCCGAAGAAGTACCAGGACATCTACCCACTGAACTTCGACAACGACCGCAACGGCATCTACCGCGCGGTCCTCAAGGTCGTCCTGCACTGGGTCGGGCTCGGAGTCGACATCTTCCGCGTCGACAATCCGCACACCAAGCCGCCGAACTTCTGGGAGTGGCTGATCAGTGAGGTGAAGAAGCGGCACCCCGACGTGCTGTTCCTCTCCGAGTCCTTCACCCGGCCGGCGCGGCTCTACGGCCTCGCGCGGCTCGGCTTCAGCCAGAGCTACACCTACTTCACCTGGAAGACGCTGAAGTGGGAGCTCGAGCAGTTCGGCCGGGAGATCGCCGACCACGCCGACGAGGCCCGCCCCAACCTCTTCGTCAACACCCCCGACATCCTGCACGAGAGTCTTCAGCACGGCGGTCCGGGCATGTTCGCACTGCGCGCCGCGCTCGCCGCGACCCTGGCCCCGACATGGGGTGTCTACAGCGGATACGAGCTGTACGAGCACGTCGCCGTGACCGAGGGCAGCGAGGAGTACCTCAACTCGGAGAAGTACGAGCTGCGGCCCCGTGACTACAAGGCGGCGGCGAGCCGCGGCGAGTCGCTCGAGCCGTGGATCACCTCGCTGAACGAGATCCGGCGCCGGCACCCCGCACTGCAGCAGCTGCGCAACATCCATTTCCACCATGTCGACAACCCGTCGCTGATCGCCTACTCGAAGATCGACCCGGTGTCGGGTGACCGGGTCATCGTGGTGATCAACCTGAACCCGTTCGGCCCCGAGGACTCCACGGTCTGGCTCGACCTGCCGAAGCTCGGCTTCGAGTGGTACGACCGCTTCCCCGTCCGCGACGAGGTCTCCGGCGAGGAGTACTGGTGGGGCCAGGACAACTACGTCCGGCTCGAGCCCTGGCGGGCGGTGGCGCACATCCTCGCCTTGCCGCCCCTCGAACCTGTTGCCGCACAACAGCTCGCCTATCGGATCCAGTGAGGTATCAGTGACCGATCGCACCGATCCGCCAGACCTACCCGACCCCTACGCGACCGACCACGACCTGCGTCGGCTCGCGGCGCAGACCCATCCCGATCCACACGCCTTCCTCGGCGCCCACGACGCGCCCGGCGGCGCGACGATCCTGCGCACCCTGCGCCCGAACGCGATCTCGGTGTCGGTGGTCATCGGCGGAGTCGATCATCCGATGACCCGCCAGACCGACGACCTGTGGGTGGTCACGGTGCCGATGGCCGACCTGATGGACTACCGGTACCGCGTCGTCTACCCCGATTCCGCCGGCGGCACGTCGGAATTCGTCGTGGCCGACGGTTACCGGTTCCTGCCGAGCCTCGGCGACGTCGACATCCATCTGTTCAGCGAGGGCCGCCACGAGGAACTGTGGAACGCCCTCGGCGCGCGGGTGACGTCGTACACGACCACCGACGGCGACGTGCACGGCACCGCCTTCTCCGTGTGGGCGCCGAACGCCCACGGTGTCACCGTGATCGGCGACTTCGACGACTGGACCGGGCGCGTTGCGCCGATGCGCAAGGTCGGGGTCAGCGGCGTGTGGGAGGTCTTCATCCCCGACGTCGGCGACGGGACCCACTACAAGTTCCGCGTCCATGGCGCCGACGGCGTCATTCGCGACAAGGCCGACCCCATGGCCTTCCGCACCAGCACGCCCCCGGCAACCGCGTCCCGGGTCACCGTGGCCGAACACGTCTGGACCGACGACGCGTGGATCGCGCGCCGGGAACGGTCCGCGCCCGAACGTGAGCCGATGAGCGTCTACGAGGTCCACCTCGCCTCCTGGCGTCAAGGCCTCGGCTACCGCGAACTCGCGCACGAGCTGGCCGATTACGCCGTCGAGAAGGGCTTCACCCACGTCGAGTTCCTGCCCGTCGCCGAGCACCCGTTCGGCGGTTCCTGGGGTTACCAGGTCACGTCGTACTACGCGCCGACGGCGCGCTTCGGAACGCCCGACGACTTCCGCTACCTCGTCGACCACCTGCACTCCCGGGACATCGCCGTGATCGTCGACTGGGTGCCGGCCCACTTCCCCAAGGACGACTGGGCGCTCGCCCGATTCGACGGCACCCCGCTGTACGAGCACGCCGATCCGATGCGCGGCGAGCAGCTCGACTGGGGCACCTACGTCTTCGACTTCGGCCGGCACGAGGTCCGCAACTTCCTCGTGGCGAACGCCCTGTTCTGGTTCAGCGAGTTCCACATCGACGGTCTCCGCGTCGACGCGGTGGCCTCGATGCTCTACCTGGACTACTCACGACCGGCCGGGCAATGGCGCCCCAATGTGCACGGCGGTCGCGAGAACCTGGAGGCGGTGCAGTTCCTCCAGGAGACCAATGCGACTGTGCACAAACATTTCCCGGGCGTGATCACGGTGGCCGAGGAGTCGACCGCATGGCCGGGCGTGACCCGCATGACCGATCTCGGCGGGCTGGGCTTCAGCTTCAAGTGGAACATGGGCTGGATGCACGACACCCTCGACTACCTGTCCCGCGATCAGATCCACCGCAGCTTCCACCACCACGAGATCACCTTCTCGCTGGTGTACGCGTGGAGCGAGAACTTCGTGCTGCCGCTCTCCCACGACGAGGTCGTGCACGGCAAGGGCACGCTGTGGACGCGGATGCCGGGCGATTCGTTCGCCAAGGCCGCGGGCGTGCGGGTCTACCTCGCCTACATGTGGTCCCACCCCGGCAAGCAACTGCTGTTCATGGGACAGGAGTTCGGGCAGACCGGCGAATGGGCAGACAATCGGAGCCTGGACTGGCATCAGCTCGAGGGCTGGGAGGGCGAACTGCACTCCGGTATCTCGGCCCTCGTCACCGACCTGAACCGGATCTACCGGTCCCGACCGGCGCTGTACACCCAGGACATCGATCCGCTGGGTTACGAGTGGATCGACGCCAACGACACCGCCAACAACGTGATCAGTTTCCTCCGGTACGGCACCGACGGATCGGTCGTCGCGTGCCTGTTCAACCTGAGCGGCTCCGACCGCGCCGATTATCAGGTCGGGTTGCCCTCGGCCGGGGTCTGGGACGAGATCCTCAACACCGATGCCGACGCCTACAGCGGTGCCGGGCGGGGCAACATGGGGTCGGTCTCGGCGGACGGGCCGTCGTACCACGGACGCCCTGTCTCCGCGCGCGTGATGCTGCCCGCCAACTCGGCGATCTGGCTGGTGCCGCGGGAGTAGTGGTGTGTCTCGGAATCAGTCGCCTGGTTCCGAGACACACGACTCAGACTCCCGCGGCAGTGGCCTCAGCCCGTCAGTAGAGGGCGCTGGCCAGCTTGCGCCGGGCGCTCACGACGAACTGCTCGGCGGGATCGAAGAGTTCGAACAGCTCGAGCAGCCGGGTGCGCGCCCGGGTGCGCTCCTCCCCCGCGGTCACGCGCACGACATCGATGATGCGGTCGAACGCGGCTTCGGGCTGTTGGTTGAGCAGCAGGACGTCCGCGGCCGCGAGCTGCGCGTCGACGTCACGGGGGGACGCCGTCTCCACGATGGTGGGATCGTGCGCCTGTGCCCGCAGGATGAACTCGAGGTTCCGCGCGGCGGACACCGCTTCGAGGTTCTCCGGCTCGGCCTCGGCGATCGCCCGGTAGTCGGCGAGTGCGCCGTCGAAGTCGCCGTCGTTCAGCTTCGTCTCGGCGGCGACCAGCCTCGGGTCCTCGGGCTCCGGCTCGGGTGCGGGCCCGTCGGGAACGCCCGGGAGGATGTCGCCGATCTGGGCGAAGATGTCGTCGATCCACTGGGTGATCTCGGCCTCGGAGCGCACCCCGTTGAAGGCGGTCACCGGCTGTCCCTGCACGATCGCGACGACCATCGGGATCGACTGCACCCGAAACGCCTGTGCGATACGGGGATTGGCGTCGACGTCGACCTTCGCCAGCACCCAGCGCCCGCCCGACTGCGCGGCGAGCCGTTCGAGGACCGGCGACAACTGCTTGCACGGCCCGCACCATTCCGCCCACAGGTCGATGACCACGAGCTGCTGCATCGACCGGTTGAGCACCTCGGCCTCGAACGTCTCCTCGGTGACGTCGAGGACCGCGGTCGCCGCGGTTCCCGCACCGGCGGCCGGCGATTGCCCGCCCTCGGCGGGCGGCTCACCGGGCGCGGCAGGTCGTGCTGCGGCCTGCGACTGGGCCCGTTGCGCTTGTGCGCGTTCGGCTTCGGCCCGCTCCTTGAGTACGCCGAGATCCACCGCGCCGGACATGGCCATGGCTGCTGCCGCCTGCTGTCGGGCCGCGGCGGCGGCCTGCTGACGATTGGTTGGTCGCGTCACCCCTCCAGTGTGTCACGACCGCCCACGCGGAATCAGATGACGTCGGGCGAACGCGTTCCGTCCGGTGCGGCGGTGCGCGTGCGGTCCGGACGAACGACCGGCGCGAGAAAGACGGCAAGGACGAGTGCCGCCACGGCCGCGAGCAACCCGGTGTTCAGCGAGGTCCGGCTGCTGATGAAGCCGACGACCGCGGGACCGGCGAGCATGCCGAGATAGCCGCATCCGACGACGGCGGAGATCGTCCGGCCGCTCGACTCCCCCGACAGATTGCCCGCCGCGGTGAAGATCTGCGGGATCAGCCCCGCCAGACCCAGTCCGAACACGCCCCATCCCACGATGGCGAGCGCGGGTACGGGCGAGAGCACCGCGATCAGGATCCCGGCGGTGCCGAGCAGGCCGCCGTAGCGGACGACCGCCACCGGACCCACCGACCCGACGACCGGGTCGATCACGAAGCGCGCAATGGTCATCGTCGCGCTGAACGCGCCGAACGCGATGGCGCCGACGGCTTCGGCGGAACCGAAGGTCTCGACCACGTGCAGTGCACTCCAGTCGTAGGCGGTGCCCTCGGCGAGCATGAGGGCGAACGCGACCACCGCCAGCAGCACCAGGCGGCGCCGGTCCACGGTGTGCCACCACTTCCCGGACGCGGGGCCGTCGGTGTCTGCACCGCGTGCACTCGCATCGTCGGTCCCCACCTCGTCACCGGCCAGACCGCGCGCGTTCCACGCCACGACGCCGATGCCGGCCGCCGCGGCGCAGGCCACGGTGAGGACGACACCGACGTCGGCCCACAGGGTTGCCGCGACCACTCCCGAACCCACGAGACTGCCCGCCGAGAAGAACCCGTGGAACGACGACATGATCGGTCGGCCGTAGGCCCGTTCGACCACGACCGCCTGCGCGTTCATCGACACGTCCAGGCAACCGTTGGCGAATCCGAAGGCGACGAGCGCGGCGGCGAGCGTCAGGGCGTCGGCGGCGAGCACCGGGGCGACGATGACCGCCGACAGCAGCAGCGCGGCACCGATCGTCACCGGGCGGGACCCCCGACGGTCGATCAGACGGCCGCAGACCTGCATGCCGACGAACGCCGACGCGCCGAGCAACAGCAACAGTCCGCCGAGTTGGTCGTGATCGACTCCGGTGCGCGCACTGATGACCGGGATGTGGGCCACCCACATCGCGGCGAGAAACCCGTTGAGCGCGAAGATCGCCCCGACGCTGCGACGGGAGCGCCGGAGCGTCGGGGCGATCGAAGGCGGGATCGGGGCGGTCAGGCCGTGGCCTGCCTGGGCGCGCGGTCGGTGGACAGTTCGGCGAGATGGCCGTTACGGCGCGCCCACCACTCGAACACGATCGTGCCGAACGGCGGGAGGCTCGAGACCAGCGCCAGCAGGGTGACGATCGGGATTCCGATCCGCCGCGAACCCGCCGGCAGCTCCCACTTCACCGCGTTCCACTTGAGCTGCATCGCCGTGATCAGGGCGACGACCACGAAGATCACGAAGACGATCCCGTGGATCATGCCCGGCTTGGCGATGGCCTCGTCGTCGTCGTTGACCCGCTTGACGACCATGGCGACCAGCAGGACCGCCCAGGTGATCGCCTCGGCGACGGCGACGAACCGGAAGCGCTTGGCGGGAGTGGTCAGGTCGAAGAATGACAGCATGGCCCTCATTGTGCCGAATCGGACAGCAAACTACTACAAGATGTCGTAGACATCTCGTTCGTTCAGGACTTCGGAACCCGGATGATCAGCGCGTCACCCTGGCCGCCGGCTCCACAGAGCGCGGCTGCACCGACGCCACCGCCCCGCCGCTTGAGCTCGAGCGCGACATGCAGCGCGACGCGCGCCCCGGAGGTCCCGATCGGGTGTCCGACGGCGATCGCACCACCGTTGACATTGACGATCTCGGGATCGACGCCGAGCTGCTTGGTCGAGGACAGCCCGACCGCCGCGAAGGCCTCGTTGATCTCGATGAGGTCCAGGTCCGCGGGTGCGATGCCCTCGCGGTCACAGGCCTTGACGATCGCATTGGCCGGCTGCGCCTGCAGGCTGGAGTCCGGGCCGGCGACGACGCCGTGGGCGCCGATCTCGGCCAGCCACGTGACGCCCAGTTCCTCGGCCTTGGCCTTGCTCATCACCACGACGGCCGCCGCGCCGTCGGAGATCTGCGACGAGTTGCCCGCGGTGATCGTGCCGTCCTTGCGGAAGGCCGGCCGCAGCCCGGACAGCGAGTCCACGGTGGTGTTGGCGCGAATCCCCTCGTCCTCGGCGAACTCGATCGGGTCGCCCTTACGCTGCGGGATGGACACCGGCACGACCTCGTCGTCGAAGACGCCGTTCTTCCACGCGGCTGCGGCGAGCCGGTGGCTCCGTGCCGCGAACTCGTCCTGTTGCTCACGGGTGAACCCGTCGGCGTCGTTGCCCTGCTCGGTCAGCGCCCCCATCGGCTGATCGGTGAAGGCGTCGAAGAGCCCGTCGAACGCCATGTGGTCGACGAGTTCGGTGTTGCCGTACTTGAAGCCGCCGCGGCTGTTGGGCAGGAGATGCGGCGCCTGGGTCATCGACTCCTGGCCGCCGGCGACGACGACGTCGAACTCGCCGGCCCGGATGAGCTGATCGGCCAGCGCGATCGCGTCGATGCCCGACAGACACATCTTGTTGATGGTCAGGGTCGGGACGTCCCAGCCGATGCCGGCCTTGATCGCGGCCTGGCGGGCGGGCATCTGACCGGCCCCCGCGGTCAGCACCTGGCCCATGATCACGTACTCGACCTCGGATGCCGGAACGCCGGCCCGCTCGAGTGCGCCCTTGATGGCGACCGCGCCGAGATCGACCCCGCTGAAGTCCTTCAGGGAGCCCAGCAGGCGGCCGAAGGGGGTGCGTGCGCCGGCGACGATGACCGTGGTCTTGTCGGCAGTCGAAGTCATGAGGGAACCTCCGGGAAGTGTCTGGATAGGGGGCCAACCGAGCGCCCGCTCTGTGCGCTCAACACCTCAACGCTACCGTTGTCCCATGTCTTCCTCAGCAACGGACCCCAGCGCCACCGCACTCATCTCCGACCTGATCGTCGCCATCGATCACGTCGGCATCGCCGTCCCCGATCTCGACTCCGCCAAGGAGTGGTACGCCACCCACCTCGGGTTCGAGACGCTGCATCAGGAGACGAACGCCGAGCAGGGCGTCGAGGAGGCCATGGTCGGCCCGGCCGGCGGCACCGGTGCGGTCATCCAGTTGCTCGCCCCGCTCGACGAGTCGTCGACGATCGCCAAGTTCATCGACCGCAACGGTCCCGGGCTCCAGCAGCTCGCCGTGCGGGTGACCGACGTCGACGCGGTCACGGCACGACTCACCGAAGCCGGCGTCCGGGTCCTCTACCCCGCCGCGAAGCGGGGCACCGCGGACTCCCGCATCAACTTCGTCCACCCCAAGGACGCGGGCGGCGTGCTGCTCGAACTCGTGGAACCCGCCGCCACCGCACACTGATCCGCCGCAACGGCCGAAAACCGTTGCGCCGCTAGCTGACTCGACATGCCGAGCCGGCCGCTCCCATCCGTGGACCGGCCGGCTCGGCACCTCCACGCACGGCGTCGCCGACGTCGAGGAGATCCCGCACTCTCTCCGATACACTGGCCGCCATGCCAGGTCCCGCACGGCAATTGCCCTTCGCGATCGTGATGCGCGGTTATGACCGTGAGCAGGTCGCCGATCACCTCCAGCGCCTCGACGCAGACCTACGCGTCCTCGCCGCCGATCGTGACGCCGCCACCGCCAACGCACACGAACTCGCCGCGCATCTCGAGGACGCGCGCGACGAGATAGCCGAACTGCGCCGGGAGGTCGACAAGCTCTCGGTCCCGCCGACCACCGCGCAAGGGATGAGCGAGCGACTGTCGCGGATGCTGCAGCTGGCGTCCGACGAGGCCTCGGAGATGCGCGCCGAAGCGGCCGCCGAAGCCGCCGAGACGCTGTCCATCGCGCGCCAGGAGGCCGCCGACATGCGGTCGTCGGCCGCGACCGACGCCGAGCGCGTCCGGGGCGAGGCACGGACGGCCGCGAAGAAACTGGTCGACGAGGCCGCCGCCCGGGCACGGCAGGTCAAGGAGACCGCGGCCGCCAACGAGTCGGAGTCGGCCCGCCTCATCGCCGAGCGCACCGCCGCGATGGAGGCCGAACACACCAAGACCATGCAGGCCGCCAAGGACGAGGCCCGCCGAGTGGTGGAGAAGGCGAAAGCCGAGGTCGCCGAACTCGAGGCGGTCAGCGCCGCCGAACGCCGGGCCGAGCGGGAACGCCATGATGCCGAACTCGCCGATCAGCGCGAACGCGCACTCGACGAGGCGGCACACATCCGTCAGACCGCGCTCGACATCGCGACCGAACGACTCGATCGATCACGCGAACTCGCGCAGGCGGCTGATCGCACGCGTCAGGACATCGCCGCCAACCTCGGGCGGCTACGCGAGGAGCTGGCCGAGTTGCCGGAACTGCTCGCCCAGCCCGACGACTCCGAGTACTCCGTGCTGTCCGACGCCGACGATCTCGACCTCCTCAACCGCAAGCTCTCGCCCGAGGCGCGGTCGCCGGAGGTTCGCTCCAACGCCTGACCGGCCGGACGGCCCTCCGCTGGTTGAGCTTGTCCCCTCCGCTGGTTGAGCTTGTCCCCTCCGCTGGTTGAGCTTGTCCCCTCCGCTGGTTGAGCTTGTCCCCTCCGCTGGTTGAGCTTGTCCCCTCCGCTGGTTGAGCTTGTCGAAGCCCCTCAGAAGAGCCTGAACTCCGTGCTCTCCGCGCCGCGAAGCTCGTCGTAATCGAGCACCACGCAACGGATTCCGCGGTCCTCGGCCAGCGTGCGGGCCTGCGGCTTGATCTGCTGGGCGGCGAAGACGCCGGCCACCGGGGCAAGTGTGGTGTCGCGGTTGAGCAGCTCGAGGTACCGGGTGAGCTGCTCGACGCCGTCGATCTCCCCGCGCCGTTTGATCTCGACCGCCACCGTGGCACCCGATGCGTCCCGGCACAGCAGGTCCACCGGCCCGATCGCGGTCATGTACTCGCGGCGGATGAGCGTGTGACCCGGACCCAACGTCTCGACATGCTCGGCGAGCAGCTCCTGCAGGTGCGCCTCGACGCCGTCCTTGACGAGGCCGGGGTCGATGCCGAGGTCGTGCTGGGAGTCGTGCTCGATCGACGCGATGGTGATGCGGAGTTCCTCGCCCGCCTTGTTGGTGACGACCCAGTACGCCTCCGCCTGCGTGCCGTCGGGAACCTGCGCCTCGGTGAGCCAGCACGGCGGACTCATCCAGTTCAACGGCTTGTAGGCCCGGTCGTCGGCGTGCACGCTCACCGATCCGTCCGATTTGATCAGCAGCAACCGCCGGGCCATGGGCAGATGGGCGGTCAGCCGCCCGACGTAGTCGACCTGACACTCCGCGATGACGAGACGCACGTGCCCACCCTAGTGGTGTGTCCCGGAACCGGGCGGCGCGGCCCGCTCACTCGTCGTAGTAGTGCTTCAGCAGAAACGTCTCGGCGTCGACGACCGCGTCGTCCATCGTCGAGTGCACATGCGGAAGCGCGGGGTCGAATCCCCGGAGTTCCGGCGGCGCATCGAGATCGGGCACCGCCGCGTCGTTACGGTGCCGATCGACGCTGGCGCGGACGACCCCGTCCGGGTCGACGAGCGCGGCCCGCCGGCCGCTGTCGTCCAGCAGCCGTTTGATGCTCAGCACCATCGTGCGTGCGACCGCGTCGATCACCCCGATGCGGGAGATCTCGACGATGACGACGGTGTATGCGTCGATGTCGGCCTCGAGGCGCCGCTGGACACTCTCGGCGCCGGCGAAGGTCAGGTCTCCCTGCAGTTCGTACACGCGGATCCGGTCGCGACAGGTCCGCAGGTAGCTGCGCTCCTGCTCGCCCCATTCCGCGCTGACGGGGGTGTCGGCGAGGTCGTAGACCGACCGGATCGTCACCCGACTCTCCCGTGTCACGTTGAACATGTGCAGACCCAGGTCGGTGGACAGATGCCGACACACGTCGACGCCGCGGACGCTGTTGCCGTGACCGTCGAGCCGTGGCGAGTACACGCCGATGCCGAGTTGCCCCGGCAGCACCGCGAGGATCCCGCCACCGACGCCGCTCTTCGCCGGCAGGCCGACGGAGGTGACCCAGTCCCCCGCGCCGTCGTACATCCCGCACGTCGTCATGACACTCAGCAACCGCTGCGCGGTCTCGTTGGAGAAGACCGTCCGACCCGTGCGGGGATTCATCCCGCCGTTCGCGATCGTCGCGCCGATCCCGGCCAGGTCGTCGGTCGTCACCCGAATCGAGCACTGTCGGTAGTAGAGGTCGAGAGCGGCGTCCGGGCTGGTCTCTAGAGCCCCGAAGCTGTCGAGCATGTAGGCGATCGCGCGGTTGCGCGAACCCGTCGCGGCCTCGGAGGCATAGACCCCCTCGTCCATCGTGAGGCGCCGTCCGGCACATCCGGAGTAGAACTCGAGCACCTCCCGGAAAGCGGCGTCGCCCGCCGCCTCGTCCACGTCCCGGGTCGGCGGCAACAGCATGGATGCGGCAAAGATGGCCCCCGCATTGATCATCGGGTTCTTCGGGCGTCGGCGCTCGTCCACGCTGATCTCGTTGAATGCCTCGCCGGACGGCTCGACGCCGATCTTCGCGTCGACCGCCGCCGTGCCGTGCTTCTTCAGGACCATCGCATAGGTGAGGGGCTTGGAGACCGACTGGATGGTGAACTCCGTCGCGGAGTCCCCGTGGGAGTAGGTGTGGCCGTCGTGCACGCACATCGACAGGCCGTAACCGTCAGGGTCGACGGCAGCCAGTTCCGGGATGTAGTCGGCGACATGACCGGATCGGTCCGAATGGCATTCGTCCATGATGTGGCTGAGGTAACCGTCGACGAGGGAGTCCATGACCCCATCTAAGCGTGTCCCCCGGCACCCCGTCGGAGATGACTAGGCTGGCGATGACCGGGGACCGAGACACCGACGCTGGGAGTACCGATGAAGCTGCTCGTCGCATACATCGCCACCTCGGGAGGCGACGACGCGGTCGCCCTCGGCGCATGCCTCGCGCGGACCTTCGACGCCGAACTCGAGCTCTGCATCGTCATCCCACCCGAGCCGGACAGCGCCGACCCGTCCGAACAGGTCTCGGTCGAACGCCTCTCCGACGCCCTGGACAATGCGGCCCGCCGCTGGCTCGACGCCGCTGCCGCCAGACTCCCCGACGACATCGAGACCACCACGACGATCGCCGAACACGCCAACCCCGGGGAGGGTCTCATCGTGCAGGCCCGGCGCACATCGGCGGACATGCTGGTCATCGGCGGCGCGGGTGGCGGTATCCGCGGCCGGCACACACTCGGGACCGTGGTCAACGACATCTTGCATTCCGCACCGGTCCCGGTGGCGGTGGCGCCACCGGGGTTCGCGCATCTCGGCGCCGACGAGGTGCGAGAGATCTCGGTCGCAATCGGTAGCAGGCCAGGCACCCAGCTGTTGTTCCAGACGGCGTTGCGCAGCGGTGTCCGTGCACATCGGCCCATCCGGCTGATCTCGCTGGTCGCCGTCGACGACGTCCAACCCTGGCGCACCGAGCCGGAAGAACAGGCCCTCGACCACGCTCGCGAACACGCGCGACGCAGTCTCGAGGCGGCCAGAGAACAACTGCCACCGGACTTCCCGGTCAGCTCGGCGATCGCCCAGGGGTCGACCATCGAGGAGGCAGTCGGCTCCCTGGACTGGCAGGACGGCGATGTGGTCATGGTCGGCTCCAGCCGGCTGGCGGCGCCCAACACGCTCTTCCTCGGCACAACCGCGGCGAAAATCCTTCGCGCGGTGTCGGTTCCGATGATCGTCGTTCCGAAGGGCACCGACTGATCTCGTCTCGACCCAGAAAAGCATTGTGGCCCCTCACGAATCGCGAGGGGCCACAATGGGATGTTGTGTTCGGCGGTGTCCTACTCTCCCACACTGATTAGGGTGCAGTACCATTGGCGCTGGAGGGCTTAGCTTCCGGGTTCGGAATGGGGCCGGGCGTTTCCCCTCCGCTATAG